>DRMV01000012.1 GCA_011322445.1 Chloroflexota bacterium
CAACCGCCGCAGGAACTCACCCCGTGGGCTTCCCTGCCCCCCACCCCCACCTACCTCGGCCAGGATGATTTCCAGGTGGGCGTGAGTTTCATCCGCTTCTACTTCGGCGGCGACGACCCCTTCAAGCCCGAAACCATTTTCGCCGACTTTGACGACCTGGGCGTCCAGATGTACCGCCACCTGGTCAAAGCCGAACTCACCTGGCGCAACATCGAACCCCAAAACGACCAGTGGCACTTTGAAGTCGCCGACAGCATCATTTTCAACTCCCCCCAGCCCTTCATCGCCACCGTGTTCGACTACTCCTACGCCTCCGGCACGCCGCCCTGGTGCACCGACCCCGCTGACTTCCAGAAGACCCTCGGCCCCGAAGCCAAAGACTACCTCGACCACATCCTCGCCCGCTACGGCCCCCATGTGAAATACTGGGAAATCGGCAACGAAATGGAACACTGGCGGGCTGCCGACCCGGACAACGACCGCGAAGTGGACACCCTGCCCAGGTGCGTGCCCCCCGACGGCTTCTCGCCCCAGGAGCAGGGGCGCTTCCTCGCCCAGGTGGCGCAATACATTCGGGAACGCGACCCCGACGCGGTCATCCTCATGCCCGGCATGATCGGCCTGAGCGACTACAACATCAACAACTGGTTTGCCGGGGTGATTGAGGGCGGCGGCACCGACTGGTTCGACATCGTCAACTATCACTACTACGGCCCCTGGGTGCGCTACCCCAAACTGCGCGCCAACCTGGATGCCTTCCTGCGGGCCCACGGCATCGCCGACAAGCCCGTGTGGGTCACGGAAACCGGCACCACCTCCAGCCCCACGCTGACCGAGCGCACCGATTACCCCAACAGCCCTGAAGAGCAGGCCGCCGACGTCTTCCGCCGCTTAGTGGCCGCCTGGGGCGCGGGCGACCAGGTGGCGCTCTGGCACACCTACATCGGCTCACCCGACGAGCCTGAAAACGTTTGGCGCGAATACGGCCTGCGGGAAGCCGACGGCAGCCCCAAGCCCGCCCTCTACACCTTCCGCCTGCTGACCACGGAACTGGTGCCCTTCCAAAAGGTGGAAGCCCTCCAGGTGGGCGCACGGGGCAGCAACGTCTACCGCATCACCACCCGCGCCGGCGCGGTGAAGGTTGTGGTTTGGGGGCAGGGCACGTTCACCGTGCCCGCGGGCCTGGCGCAAATGACCTCGGTCGTGCCCAACGGGGACGGCAACTTCGCCTGGCAAGCCGTCAGCCCAGGGCAGCAGATTCCCCTCAGCGATATTCCCGTGTTGTTGAAGCCGTAGGTTTTGGAGCGCGGCGACATGTCGCCGCTTTGGAAAGCGGTGCCAGGGCATCGCACTCCAAAGGCAGCACTGTCGCCCCACATGCTGCAAACGAACCTGCTATGTTCCGCCTCATACGATTTCTTGCAACGCTCCTCGTTTTCTTCGGCCTGGGGCTGGCCTTTACCGACCAGCCCGCCGCGTGGGTGCTTGGCTCGCTGGCAACAGGTCTGCTGGGGATAGTAGCAGCCTCGCTGGGAGAGGATGTCGCCACTTACCGGCGGGTGACCGCCGCAGTGGAAGCCCATGCCCGTCGCTCCGGCCTCTCTTACAACGCCGCCCAGGCTCTTGCCCGTTTCGCGCGCCCCAAAGCGCTGGCCATGCTGGCCTTCCTCGTGGTGCTGGGCATGGCCGGGCTTTCCCTGCTCTTCGCCGAGTCCCCTACCTTTGTCATCGCGATGTGGTCGGTGCTGGTAGCCGGTGCTTTTGCGGGAGTGGCGGTGTGGGCCGTGCGCCGCTTTGCCAGCGAAAAAGCCGCCTGGGAAGCCCTCGCTGCCTGCTTAGGGCTGACCTATGCCTTTGACCCCACTACCTACGTCCCCACCATGACGGGCACTTTCCGCGGCCGGGAGGTTTTTGCGGGCATCCAGCGCCGACGGTGGCGGCGCGGCTATCGCTGCTTTGGGCCACGCGACACAGACACCACCTGCATCACCATCGCTGCAGATGTGCCCTCGCTCCCGGCCATGACCATCGTGCGCGGGCAGAAGCGCCTGCCGCCCTCCCTGGCCGCCGCGCTGGAAACCCGCCCCGACCTGCTAACCCGCCTGAAAGCTGCCCTGCCCTACCTCTGGCTGACGAGCGACGACACGGCGCTCAAACTTCAGTGGACAGGTGTGGTGCAGGATTGCGCCACTTTGCACTTCCTCTTGACCTTGGCCTGTGATTTGGCTGCTTTTCTGGAAAGCCGTCATTAAGCAGGGGTAGGGGCGCAGCGGCGCTGTGCCCCTACTATTGTCTCGGCAATGGCTCAGATCTCCCCTCCCCCCACGGAGCCTCGCTACCGCTCGGCTCCTTGCCCCCTTCCCCTCTTACTAAGAGGGGAAGAGGGCAGCCCTGGCAGCGCACCGCTGCCAGGGCGGGGGTTGGGGAGATCAAGCAGCGAAGCCTTCACCCCTCCCTCGGATGCCGCCGGGCGGCAGGCCGACCACGAGCACGCCGCGCACGCTGCCACAACACCCACAGGTTCGACAACCCACCCATCTAAACCCCCGGAGGTGAACCATGAAACGCTTTCCCTGGCTTTTCCTCTTGCTGGCCACCTTGCTGCTGACGGTCATGGCCTGTTCCCTGCCCGGCCTGAGCAGTAGCCCCGCTGCCACACCCCCGCCCCGCCGCCCCGGCCAGCCTCCCGCGGGCACGCCCCCGCCCCAGCGCCCGCCGCGGCGCGCCCAGGGCACCTTCCAGGTGCAACCGCCCCAGGAAGAGGCCCCCGCCGCCCAGGGCGAAATCATGGTAGGCGCCATTGACGCCCACATCCTGCTCAACCGCGATCCCGGCTTCGGCTCCTGCGGCATTGCCCCCTGGAAGAGTTCCCACTGCACCAACGGTGCCAACTGGTGGGGCATGCGCTTAGAAGCCGCCAGCATCAACCTGGTGCTCATCATCCCCGATGGCGAAAACCGCTGGGTGTTGACCAACAACCCCGATGTGCTCACCGCCCACGGCTACAACCCCGACGACTTCAAGCCCAACGGCTACTACCAGGACGCCGCCATCACCGACTACGCCGGTGATGACGAATGCCACGCTGAAATTCGGGGGAATAAGTTTGCTGCGCTCCCCATGGCGACCTACGAAAACGGCCAGTTCGTCATCACCTTCTCGTTTGACACGACGCCGCAGGAGCAGATGACCGGCGCGTGTGGCCGGGCCGACTTCTCCTGGGAACTGAGCAACCTGCTCTACGGCTGGGGCGCGGCCATTTCCGGCGACCCGACCGATTACACCACCACCCTCACCGAGGCCGATAACGCCGGCCCGGGCGCTTACCGCCACACCTTTAAGGTGGATACCAACCCTTCACCGGAAAACCGCGACCATGTGGAAGTTATGGTAGAGGTGGTCTGCTTCAAACCCGTGCCCGACCAGGGGCCCGGGGCCTACAACCAGACGCCCTGTCCGTGGCAGCGGTGAGGATGCACAACATTCCAACAAACAGGCGACGGCTGCATCGTCGCCTGTTTGTGTTTGGGAATGTTATAATCGTGGCACCTCGTTTTGCAAAAGGCCTTTCCATGCCCAAAAGCACGCCTTCATCCAAAGAGCCATTGGCTCCATATCTCCCTGCAATCACTAAGAGGACACTTTCACCGGTGCCACCGCCGTTGAAGTGGGCCGGGGGAAAAGCGGCTTTGCTCCCGCAAATGCGAGAGCATTTTCCCGCGGTGTTTGGGCGTTACCATGAGCCGTTTCTCGGGGGAGGAGCTGTATTTTTTTACCTATCCCCGCAGCGTGGCGTTAAGGCTTTTCTCTCTGATCTCAACGAAGAACTCATCAATTTTTACATTGTGCTTCGCGATCAAGTGGATGATTTACTCAAGGAAGTGCAGGCATTGCACGGAACTTACCTCCGTCTTGGCGAAGCAGAACGCGAGAAATTGTATTACGAATGGCGCAACGCCGACCGCAGCCCGGAATTCAAAAAATGGTCCCCCTTGCGGCGGGCAGTTAGGTTTTATTTCCTCAACAAAACCGCCTTCAACGGTCTTTATCGCATCAACCGGCAAGGCTTGTTCAATGTACCGTGGGGTGGATACAAACGCCCCGCGCTTTACCGCCCACAATTGTTGCGCGATGCCGCGGCCGTTTTGCAAAGGTTTGCCGTTTTTCTGAAAGCTACATCGTTTGAAATTGTGTTGGACAACGCCCAAAGCGGCGATTTTGTCTATTTTGACCCTCCCTATGCGCCTGTATCAGCGACGGCATCCTTCACCACCTACACTTCAGGCGGTTTTGGAGAGGCAGAACAACGGCATCTGGCGAGCGTATGCCGCGAGTTAGACCGCCGCGGCGTCATGTTTTTGCTTTCCAACAGCGATTTGCCGTGGGTGCGAGCGCTCTACACGGGCTTTGCTGTATTCACCGTGCAGGCTCGCCGCAATATCAACAGCAAAGGCGACAAACGGGGCCCGGTCAATGAAATTCTCGTGCGCAATTACTGAAACAGGAGCATCGCAATGACCCAACGCGACAAAGCATGGGAAGCCATTTTTGAGGGGGAGCACATTCCACAAACGCTGGAGAAGCAAGGCTGGGCAACGATCACGACAGAGGTCATCCGCAAAAAGTATCACAAAGAACCACGGCTTTTAGCAAAAACCGATGCCTATGAGGCGCTTCCCGAAGTGTTCCGCAAAAACGACGCGGCGCTGCTTTCGCTGACTAATGAAGAGTATGCCATCCTCCGCTTAGGGAACAAAGGCAAACCTCTTTTTCCGAAACTGCCGCCTGTGATTGGCAGGCCGACGCATATACACATTGAAAATTGCGCTCGGCGTATCGTGACCCTGCCGTGGGAGGAACATTTCACCAGCGAGTCTCAAGCCATTGATGCCGCACTGGCGGCACACATTTTACAGAATTTTGTGGGCGACGAAAGACTTGTGCTCACTATACGGGGGCGAAGGTGGTTTCAGAAATCCTTGCCTCTGCGTTTCTCACTCAAAGGCAGGGTGACCGAGTTTCCTTTGAAAGCGCACGGTTTCCAAATAGAGGTGGACGGGGGCTACGAGTCTCCCCGCCATGTGTACCTTCTGGAAGCCAAAAACAAAGCCCACAAAACTTTCAACTTGCGACAGGTAATGTTTCCCTACCTATTTTGGAAAGATTATCTACGCGGGCGAAATACCACTAAAACCGTCCGTCCCATTTACATGGTTTACACCGCGCACAATTATTTTCTCTACGAATTCACCGTAGAAAAAGAGGATGTGCTCAACTCGCTTTATGTTGTGCGCGCAGGATGGTATGTGCTTGGTGCACCGCCGCTAACCTTAGCCTACATTAGAGAAATAGTGCAAACTCACACACCGGCAAATGTTCGGAATGTTCCGTTTCCTCAGGCCGACTCGTTCCTGCGGCTGTACGATATTTTGGAGGAAATCAAACGCAAAGGTGCGCTCACTGCAAACGAGATTGCCGAACACCAAGAGTTTACCCTGCGTCAGGGAAACTATTATGCCTCGGCAGCGCGATGGCTTGGCTGGCTGGGAAAACGGGGAAACGCTTTCGTAATCAGCAAGGATGGCAAGAGGCTTTTGGCCTCTGCCCTCAACGAAAGGCCAAGGCTGATTTTGCAACGGCTGGCACAGCGCCCGGTTTTCCACGAGGCGCTGCAGTGGTGGGCAACCACTGCCAAATTGCCCACAAAGGGGCAAATTGAACAATGGATTGTTCAAGCCATTGAGAGCAAGCAGATCAAAGCGCTCTCCCAAAGCACCATTCCGCGTCGGGCGAGCACCGTCGCCGGATGGCTCCAAATCCTTGCCGCGTGGGTGCGAACACCATGAAAACCCACTGGCACATCGCTCCCCCAGCCCCGCCGGAGGCCGAAGAAGCCCTGCGCCGCTTTCCGCCCATTTTGCGGCAGGTGCTCTATCAGCGCGGCTTCCGCACTTACGACGACGCGCGCGCCTTCCTGGAAGCCCGCCCTCCCGAAGGCACGCAAAACCCCTTCGCCATCCGCGACATGGACGCTACCGTAGACCGCCTCGCGGCCGCGGTGCGGCGCGGCGAGCCCATCGCGGTTTACGGCGATTACGACGTGGATGGCGTCACCGCCACCGCCCTGCTCACCCAGACCCTGCGCCGCCTCGGCGCCACCGTCCGCCCCTACATCCCCAACCGCTTCGATGAGGGCTATGGGCTGAACTTCGGGGCCTTAGACACCCTGCACGCGGAGGGCGTGCGGGTGGTGGTCACAGTGGATTGCGGCATCCGGTCGGTGGCCGAGGCGGAGCACGCCCGCGACCTCGGCCTTGACCTCATCGTCAGCGACCACCATATCCCCGGCGAGGAGCTGCCGCCTGCCCTCGCGGTGGTCAACCCCAAACGCGCTGACGACACCTACCCCGAAAAATTCCTCGCGGGCGTGGGGCTGGCCTACAAAATCGCGCAGGCCCTCTACCTGCGCCTGCGCCCGCGGGAAGCCGAAACCGTGCGCGACGCGCTGGATTTGGTCGCCTTGGGCAGCGTGGCCGACCTCGCGCCCCTGAAAGGCGAAAACCGCTACCTCGTGCGCGAAGGCCTGCACCGCCTGCGCCAGCCTCGCCGCCAGGGGCTGTTTTCCCTCATTCAGGTTTCGGGGCTGAAGCCCGAGCGCCTCACCGCCACCCACATCGGCTTCATGCTCGGGCCGCGGCTCAACGCCGCTGGACGTCTTGAATCGGCCCTTGCCGCGCTGGAACTGCTGCTCACCGACGACTACATGGAAGCCGGCCGCCTCGCCATGCAACTGGATGCCCAAAACCGCGAGCGCCAGCGCCAGACCCGCGAAGTGCAGGAAAAAGCCCAGGAACTCGCTATCCGTGACGGCGAGGTGCCCCTGCTGCTCTTTGCCGCGCATCCTGATTTCAACCCGGGCGTGGTCGGCCTGGCGGCTTCTCGCTTAGTGGAACGCTACTACCGCCCGGCCATCGTAGGCCAGCGCGGCGAAGAATTTACCCGCGCCTCGTGCCGCAGCATTCCCGAATTCCACATCACCCACGCGCTGGAAGCCTGCGGCCACCTGCTGGAGCACTACGGCGGTCACGCCGCGGCGGCAGGCTTCACCGTGCGCAACGACCGCCTGCCCGCGCTGCTGGAATGCCTGCATGCCCAGGCCGAGGCCGCGCTCGGCGGGCTGGACTTGCGCCCCACCCTGCGCGCCGACGCCGAGGTGCGCCTGCGCGAGCTCAATGCCCAGGTGCTCACCGATTTCCGCTGGCTGGAGCCCACGGGCTATGGCAACCCGCGGCCGCGCTTCGTGGCGCGCGGGGTGAAAGTGCACAGCGCCCGCACCGTGGGCAAGGAAGGCCAGCACCTCAAACTCATTCTGGAAGACGGCGGCACGCGGCACGAAGCCATCGCCTTCCGGCAGGGGGAATGGGCGGAAAAGATGCCGCCCGCGGTGGATATTTTGTTCACCTACGAATGGAACGAATACAACGGCCAGCGTCGCCCCCAGTTGAACATCAAAGACCTGCGCCCGGCGGAGTGAGTGGCCTTCTCGTGTGGTGCCCGGCTGTCCGGGAAGGCTGAGCGGAAGCGTTGTAAGGCGCTGAAGCCGACGGGCGAAATGCTATGAGCAGGTGGCGCCTTATTTCCCCTTGCGTTGTTTCTGTGCCAAAATGCGGTCGTACACGTCGCTGCGCTTCCAGCCGCTGGCGGCGGCCAGGCGGCGCGCCAGCGCGGAGGGGCTTTCCCTTGCTTTCAGACCGGCGGCAATGGCGGCGTCAAGGGCTTCTTCCCCCCATGTTTGGGAAGCCGTAGCGGCCCCGCCCACCACGAGCACGAACTCCCCTCGCGGGGGATGCACGGCAAAATGGGACTGCGCCTCGGCCGCGGTGCCGCGCAGGAAGTCCTCGTGCTGTTTGGTGAGTTCCCGCGCCACGGTCAGCGGGCGCTGGGGGCCGAGCACGGCGGCCAGGTCGTCCAGCGCGGCTTGCAGGCGTTGGGGTGTTTCCAGAAAAATCAGGGTGTAGGGAAGATCGGCCACACTTTGCAGGAAAGCGCGACGGGCTGCACTTTTGCGCGGCAGGTAACCCAGGTAAAGGAATGCCTCGGTGGGCAGGCCGGAAGCCACCAGCGCGGCCAGTGGCGCACTGGGGCCGGGTATCGGCATTACCCGATGGCCTGACTTGAGCGCGGCTTGCACTAAGGCCGCGCCGGGGTCGTTGATGAGGGGCGTGCCGGCGTCGGAAACCAGCGCGACATCGCCTTGCGCCAGGGCTTCCAGCAAGCGGCGCTCGCGGCGGCGCTGGTTGTGTTCGTGGTAACTGATGAGGGGGGTATGGATGTCGTAATGGTTGAGGAGTTTCTGCGTGCGGCGGGTGTCTTCCGCAGCAATGAGCGTCACCTCGCGCAGCACCCGCAGCGCCCGCAAGGTAATGTCTTCCAGATTGCCGATAGGCGTGGAAACCAGGTAAAGGGTGGGCATGGGCACCTTCGGCGTTCAGGCGCGGAAATAGCCCCGCCGCAGCGGGCGCACGTCTTCCACAGTGATGAAGGCCTTGGGGTCAAATTCGGTGACCAGGCGGCGCACTTCTGGCACGCGTTTGCGCGGCACGGTCAGGTTGAGGACGTCGACCGTGCCGTCGCGTCCCCGCCCGGCCACCTCGGTCACGGCAAAACCGGCCTCGCGCAGCCGCTCGGCCAGCACCGTGCCCCGGCCTGGGCTGATGACCCGCATGTGGCTGTATCCCATCGCGAGGCGCTCTTCCAGCCACATGCCCACCACCGTGCCGGTGGCAAAACCGGCGGCGTAGCCCAGCATGTTCCAGACGTTGTTGAGGTTGGCGAAAATCTGCCGGATGGCGAGTACAAACACCAGGGCCTGGAAGAAGCCCAGCACCCAGGCAAACAGCCGTTGGCCGCGGATAATCGCCAGCATTCGCACCGTAGCGATAGACACATCTACCACGCGTAAAGCAAAGATGAACGCCGCCGAAGCCAGGGCAGCCCAGGTCAATGGCTGAATGCTCATGAACGCCCTCCAATGCTGGCCCGCCAGATGCCTCGCCGCATCGGGCGCACCACTTCTGAGGTCACAAAGGCATCCGGGTCTGTGGTTTCCACGATTTCCAGCACCTTGGGTACCTGCCGTTGTACCACACCGCAGTTGATGAAATCCACCGTGCCGTCTCGGCCCGAGGCGGGCACTTCGGTGAATGCAAAACCGGCCTCGCGCAGCCGCTCGGCGATGGCTGCCCCCCGCCGCGGGCTGATGATGCGCAAATGCACATACCCCAGGCCGAGTTTGCGTTCCACCATGATGCCCGCAACGCCGCCGGTGGCATACCCCAACGCGTAACCGGCAATCACCAGCGGGTGCATGGTCCCCGCCACCACCCACGTCAGGGCTACCACGAACAGGAAGGCCTGTGCAAAGGCTGCCAGCCATGCCCACAGCTTGTGCCCGCGCATCACCAGCAGCGTGCGCAGGGTGTCCAGCGTAATCCCTGCCAGCCGCATGACGAAAATGAGCAGTGCGGCAATCACGGGGGAAGTGGTTGGCGCCATGGCGGGTTTCCTTATCTCTTTGAGACCGGGGTTAGATCTCTTCGCCTTTGGCTCTGCGGCGGGCGATTTGCCGGCGGGCACGCGCGATGAGCCAGTCCATGATCTTGTAAGTGCCGCAGCCCAGGAAGTGGCTGGCCTTCCACATCCATTTCGGGTCGCTGCCGGGCAAAATGGCATATTTGCCGCGCGCCACGCCTTTGAGGGTTTCGGTGGCGACCTGGTCGGCGGTCAGCAGCCCGCCGGTTTCGGCCAGAATTTTGGTTTCCGGTGGCTTGAGCGGCATTTCGTAGTGCAGTTGAGGCGTATCGGTGTCGGGGGGGAAGACGACGTGCACCGAGATGCCTTCCGGCTTGAGTTCGGCGCGCAACGTGTCGGAAAAACCCCACACCGCGAATTTCGAAGCGCCGTAGGCCGAATAGCCAAAAACGCCCAAAAAGCCCGCCACCGACGAAAGATTGATGATGTGGCCGCTGTGCCTGGCCCGCATAGGCTCGATGAAGGCCTTGCAAACGTGCACGGTGCCGTAGTAATTGATTTCCATCATTTCGTGGAACACCTCAACGGGCAGTTCCCAAAAATAGCCGGGGCGGGTCACGCCGGCAGAGTTGATCAGCCAGTCGGGCGTGCCCATGTCTTCCTGCACCTGGGCGGCCATGGCTTCCACCGCGGCAAAATCGGCGACGTCGCAAGGGTACATGCGGTGCCCTTCGCCCGGCAACGATGCCAGCGCGGCTTCCAGTTTCCCGCGCCGGCGGGCGACCAGCGCGACGCGCGCGCCTTCCGCCGCCACTTGCCGTGCCAATGCCAGCCCAATGCCGCTGGAGCCCCCCGTAATCAACACAATTTTGCCTTTCAACGATGTTTTCATCGCTCACCTCGCTACGCCTGGAGGCGCGAATGGAGTACAATAAACGTATCGCTATTCTATCACTCCTCAGGAGTCAACACCATGCGCTGGAAAATCCTTCTCACTGACGGACTGAAGGCCGAGGGGCAGGCGATTTTGAGCCGCGAGGCCGAAGTTGCCGACCGCAATGGCATCAGCGCCGAGGAACTGCAGGAAACGATCGGCGAGTATGATGCCGTCATTGTGCGCAGCCGTACCAAAATTACCGCTGCTGTGCTGGAGGCCGCCGCTAACCTGAAAGTGGTGGGGCGCGCCGGCGTGGGGGTCGATAACATTGACCTGGAAGCCGCCAAGGCCCGCGGCGTGACGGTGGTCAACGCCCCGCAAGCCTCGACCAACGCGGTGGCCGAACTGGCGTTGGGCATGATGTTTGCCCTGGCGCGCCGCCTTGCTGAGGCCGATGCCAGCATGAAGCGCGGCGAGTGGCGTAAAAAGCAACTGACCGGCACGGAACTCCACGGCAAAACCCTGGGTGTGGTGGGCATGGGCCGCATCGGCAGCCGGGTGGGAGAACTGGCTAAAGCCATCGGTATGTCGGTCATCGGCTACGACCCGCTCATCCCTGCCGAAGAAATTGCCCGCCGTGGTGCGGAACCCATCGCCGAACTGGACGACCTTTACGCTCAGGCCGACGTCATTACCCTGCACGTGCCGCTCACACCCCAGACGCGCGGCATGGTGAACGCGGAAGCCTTTGCCAAGATGAAGCAGGGCGCGTTGATCATCTGTGCGGCGCGGGGCGGCGTCATTGACGAAACCGCGCTCTACGAAGCCCTGGAAAGCGGGCATATTGGCGGCGCGGGGCTGGACGTCTACGCCACCGAGCCGCCGGGCGCTTCTCCGCTGGTTTCCCACCCGCGGGTGGTTGCCACGCCCCACATTGGCGCGCAGACCAAAGAAGCCCAAACGCGCGTCGCGGTGGATATTGCTACCGAAGTGCTGGCCGCGCTGAAGGGCGAAGACCTTCGCTGGCGGGTTGTGTAACCGCTCATGGCTGGTCAAATCCTTCTCGGCCCCCTGGTGGGTGGGCTGAGCCACAGCAGTGTGAACCTGTGGGCCCGCGCCGATGGCCCCGGCATGTTGCACGCCTGGGTTGGGCAGAAGCCTGACCTGAGTGACGCGCGGCACGTCGGCGCGGCCTTGCTGGTGGCCGCCTCGGGCTTTTCGGGGCGGGTGCACGTCCACCACCTGGAACCCAACACCACTTATCACTACACCCTCACGCTGGAAGAAAACCGGCCTTCCTCTCGCGAAGCGCCTTACCCGTCGTTCACCACGGCGCTGCCCCCGGGTGAGATTGCCGACTTCGCTTTTGCCTTTGGCTCGTGTTTCATGCCTGGCTTGCTGAACGACGGCGAGATCTTCCGCCGGCTCGACGCCTTGCGCCCCCGCTTGGACCTCCGTTTCTTGCTCATGTTGGGCGACCAGATTTACGCCGATGCCTGGTGGAAGAATGGCATTGACAAAGTCGCCCTCACGGAAGAGGATTACCGGGCGGTGTATCGTCACACCTGGGAGCACCCCGCGTGGCGTCAGGCGCTGCAAAACTTGCCGGTGTTTATGACCCTGGACGACCACGAAGTGGATGACGACTGGGCGTGGACTTCGCCGGAGCGCTATGAGGGGCGCATTCCCTGCTGGCACTATGTGGAGCGGTGGTTGCGCCGCCTGCCCCCAGAAGCCCGCCGCCTCAGCCATCGGCGCATTCAGGCGGCGCTGCAAACCTATTGGGAACACCAGATGATGCACGCCCCGCCGTTGTTGCACCCCCCGGAGGGCGTCAAGCACGACCGCCCGCTCATCCTCCCTGCCGACGACGGCCATTTTGCCTATACCTTTACCTTTGGCCCCGCGGCTTTCTTTGTGATGGATACCCGCACCCAGCGCATCCACGGCCAGCGGATGCTCAACCGCGCCCAATGGGAAGCCCTGGAGACCTGGCTGCTGGAAGTCAAAGACACTTTCCCGGTGAAGTTCATTATCTCGTCGGTGGCGGTCATTTTTGAACTCTGGGGCGACTTCAGCCGCGATCGCTGGAACGGCTACCCGGATGAGCGCCGCCGCCTGTTGCACTTGCTCGCTGCCAATCACGTCGAGCATGTTTACTTCCTCACCGGCGACCTGCACAGCGCCTATGCCGTCGAGGCTACCCTGCAACCTGAGGGCAGCCCCCCGCTCAAGGTGTGGGAATTTTGCTCTTCGCCTTTTGAGCAGATGACTAACAAGTTGACCCTCTTCGCTGCCCGCAAAGTGCACACTTACCCTATCATCAAGCATAAAATCCACTTCCGCATGGCCCGCCCCAATGTGGGCATTGTGAAAGTGCGTTTTGACGCCCAGGGGAAGCCCCACGTGCGCTATGAAATTTACGATGACCAGGGGCACGATGAGCCTTCTTATGCTGTGGATGCTTCCTGAAGTTGCTATTTCAGGCCCAAGAATTGCACCGTGCACATAGCGAGGCGCCGCGCTTGACGAAAACCGCAGGTACGTGTAACCTAAAGGAAACCTTTCCCTCTACCCAGGCCGCTTGGGGAGCCGATTATGGACATTCTGGAACTGGTCGACCGTTTGGAAGAACTTTTCAACGAAAGCCGTGCTGTGCCTTTCACGCACAACGTCATCGTAGATGAAGACCGCATGTTAGACATCATCGACCAGATGCGTATTACCATTCCCGACGAGGTGCGCAAGGCGCGGCAGTTGCTCAATCAGAAAGAACGGGTGTTGGCGCAGGCGAAGGAAGAGGCCCAGCGCACCATTCAGTTGGCACAGGAACGTCGCGAGCAAATGATCCAGCGCGATGCCATCGTGCAGGAAGCCGAAGCCCGCGCGCGAGAAATCATTGCTCAGGCACGCGAAGACGCCGAAGCCATCCGGCGGGAAGCCGACGACTACGCGCTGCAAAAACTGCAAGAGCTGGAAATGGCCCTGGCGCGCATGATGGCCGAGGTGCAGAACGGCATTCAGGCGTTGCAGCAAACCCAGGCCGCGGCCGAACCGCCGCCTGTCGCGCCGCCGGAAGCCTGACCAGGGGGACGTTGTGGTATAATGTGCGCCGCTACCCGCCCCCATAGCTCAGTGGATAGAGCGTCGGCCTCCGGAGCCGAAGACCCGCGTTCGAGTCGCGGTGGGGGCATCTCCCGCAGCCCAGGCGGTCGTCTGGGCTGTTTGTTTAACCTGGATTTCGGCTAAGCGCCCTGAGCGGAAGTGCGAGCATTTCGGCGCGCCGACCCGCAACAGTGATGGTTTTGGAGCATCCATGACGGCTTACACCGCCTTTACCGACATCCCTTCGTGGGGCACGCTGGGGGTCACTGTCTCCCCGGCGGGCCTGGTGGCCGTGCATTGGGGGCCTTCCCCCGCGCACCCTGGCGGGCTGGCGGGCGAAGCCGATGCGCCGGTTGCCCAGGCGCTGCGCTGCGCGGCTTCCCAGTGGCTGGCGCACCTGCGGGAATATTTTGCTGGAAAGCGGCAGGTCTTCCCTCTGGAAATCGCGTGGCGTACCTTGTCGGCCTTCCAGCGGCAGGTGCTGCAGGCCACGGCGGCCATTCCTTACGGCGAAACGCGCACCTACGGGCAAATTGCCGCTGCCATCGGGAAGCCTGGGGCTGCTCGCGCCGTGGGGCGCGCGCTGGCTTCCAACCCCATGCCCATTGTCATCCCCTGCCACCGGGTGGTGAGTGCTGACGGCCGCCTGCATGGTTACAGCGGGCCGGGCGGTCTCGAAACCAAAGCCCGCCTGCTGGCATTGGAAAGCGCCAGCCTTGCCCTCACCCCGTAGTTCGCAGGTCAGGACGACATCCCGCCCTGCCCCCAGTATTCTGCCATGCCCCTCCGCATCCGCCTGACCTACGCCAAAACCGATGCCATGCGCTACACCGGCCATTTGGACGTGCAGCGCACCTTAGAGCGCACCTTCCGCCGTGCCGGGTTGCCGCTGCTGCACAGCCAGGGCTATCACCCCCGCCCCAAGATGCACCTGGCCTCGGCGCTGCCGTTGGGGTGCACCGGCGAACACGAATTGGCCGATTTCTGGCTGACCGAGCCGCTGCCTTTGGAAACCATCGAGGCGGCCCTGCGGCAGGCTGCGCCGCCGGGTATTCGCGTTCTGGCTGTGGAAGCCGTCCCGGCCGGGGAACCGCCCTTGCCCAACCAGGTGGTGGCAAGCGAATATCGCGTCACGCTGCTGGAAACCGTACCCGACCTGGCAGTGCGTGTCCACCGTTTGCTGGAAGCCGAGCACCTGCCGCGAGAACGCCGCGGCAAGCCCTACGACCTGCGCCCGTTGATTGAGGCGTTGGAAATCTTGCCGCCGGATGATGCTGGCCGCCCCCGCTTGCAAATGCGTCTCAGCGCGCGCGAAGGCGCCACCGGTCGCCCCGACGAGGTGCTCGCGGCGCTCGACATTCCCCTTGGGGCAGCCCGCATTCACCGTACCCGGCAATTCCTGCGGTCAGCGTGATACAATTTCTTCGCAGCCCGTGAAAGGGGGCGTTCTCCCGCCCCGCCCATCAGTTTTCTGAGGCCTGGTATGTTCCCCATCAAAGACACTGTCCGTTCGCGCTCGTTCCCCCTGATGAACTGGCTGCTCATCGCGGCCAACGTGTTGGTTTTCCTGCACGAAGACCACCTGAGCCAAATGGCGTTGCGGCGCTTCATTGACACCTATGGCATGGTGCCTGCTCGCCTGTGGCTGCACCCTCTGGAAGCCTGGCCTACCCTCTTTACCAGCATGTTCCTGCACGGAGGGTGGTTCCATTTGCTTAGCAATATGTGGGTGCTTTTCATCTTTGGCGATAACGTGGAAGACCGCATGGGGTCGTTCCGTTACCTGCTGTTTTACCTGCTGAGCGGGCTGGCAGCCGGGCTGACGCAGGCGGCGATTTTGCCCACCAGTCACGTGCCCACGGTGGGGGCCAGCGGTGCGATTGCCGGCGTGTTGGGCGCTTATATGCTGTTTTACCCCCGCGGCCGGGTGTTGACTTTGGTGCCGATTTTCTTTTTCATCACTTTCGTGGAAATCCCGGCCTGGATTTTCATCGGCATCTGGTTCCTCACCCAGTTGTATTCCGGCTGGATGGCGCTGTTGCCTTACGGTGCCCACACGATGGGAGGCGTTGCCTGGTGGGCGCACATTGGCGGGTTTATGTTCGGCCTCCTTTTTGCCAACCTGTTCGCACAAAAGCACTATCGGCGCTATGCCGATGAATTTTATCGCTGGTAATGGAGGTGAATGATGGGTGGTAGTTTTTGGGATCTGTTTTGGCTTTTCTTGATGATCGCTTCTCTGGAGCCGTGGCTGCGTCAGCGGATGCTGGAAAACGCCCGGGTTCGGATGATGCGCGAGATGGAAAAGAAGCGCGGCTCGCGCGTCATTGCGCTCATCCATCGGCAGGAAACCTTTTCGTTCCTCGGTTTCCCGATGGCGCGCTACATTGATATTCAAGATTCCGAACAGATCTTGCGCGCCATCAAACTGACCGACGATAGCGTGCCGATTGACCTGATTTTGCATACCCCTGGCGGCCTGGTGCTGGCGGCGGAGCAAATTGCCTACGCACTCAAAAAGCATCCCGCCAAAGTCACCGTGTTCGTGCCGCACTACGCCATGTCGGGTGGTACGTTGATTTCCCTCGCGGCGGATGAGATCGTGATGGACGAGAACGCAGTGCTGGGGCCGGTGGATCCACAGTTGGGGCAGTATGCTGCGGCTTCCATTTTGAAGGTGGTGGAGCAAAAGGACATCAATCGGGTGGACGATGAGACTCTCATCCTGGCCGATGTTTCCCGCAAGGCCATTGAGCAGGTGAAACGCACGGTGACCCGCATTCTGGAAGGCAAGATGCCTCCCGACAAAGCGGAGGAACTGGCTGAAACCTTAGCCACCGGCCGGTGGACGCACGATTACCCCATCACGGTGGAAGAGGCGAAGGAACTCGGCCTGCCGGTTTCCACCGACATGCCCGCCGAGGTTTACAAGCTGATGAATCTCTACCCGCAAACGGCACAACGGCGCCCTTCGGTGCAATACATTCCGATACCCTACGGCCCGACCAAGCGCAACGGCGAGGGAACGCCGAAGAAGTAATCCGCAGATTTCACCGATGAGCACAGATTACATCTGGAAAGCAGCGGAGGGGCGCAGATTGTGCAGGTGCTGAACAGGGCGGGACGCCGTCCCGCCCTACGGAGCGCCTCGGCGTGCTGCCCCGTAGAGAGCCGCTTCCGCTCATCTTCCCCATCTGTGCAGATCTGTGCTAATCTGCGGACTTTTCCCCCGGAGGGACCCATGGAAACCCTGCGTGAGCGTCCGTTGTCCAACGGCGGCGTGCTGCGGCTGGTGCACGGCGACATCACCGCGCAGGCGGTGGACGCCATCGTGAACGCGGCCAACAGCCACCTTGCCCACGGCGGCGGGGTGGCTGCTGTCATTGCCCGCAAGGGCGGCCGCGTGGTGTGGGAGCAGTCCCGGCGGTGGGTGCAGGAACACGGCCCGGTGCCCCATGACTGCCCGGCTTACACCTCGTGCGGCAATTTGCCCTGCCGTTACATCATTCACGCGGTGGGGCCGGTGTGGCATGGCGGTCATGATGACGAAGACGCCAAACTGCGGGCTGCGGTGCAAGGCGCATTGCAGCGCGCTGAAGCATTGGGTTTGACTTCCATCGCCTTCCCGGCCATCAGCACCGGCATTTACGGTTTCCCCAAAGGGAGGGCTGCGGAGGTGTTCTACCGGGCCATCGCCGATTATTTCGCTGTCCATCCTCAGAGCCCCTTGCGCGATGTGCGCCTGGTGCTCTACGACCGCCCCACGCTGGAGGCGTTTCTCGCCGTGTGGGATGCCGGGGACGCTGCGTGACGCATGAGCGACCGCATTCGCTCCCGCCGGAACCCGAAGGTGCAGCATGTGCGCCGCTTGCTGCGCAGCGCCCGCGTGCGGCGTGAGGTAGGGCAGTTTGTGGCCGAGGGCGTGCGGCTGGCCGAAGAGGCGCTGGCCGCGGGCTGGCAGCCGGTGTGGGTGCTGTTTTCCGACGACATCGGCGCGCGCGGGCAGGCGGTGGTGGAAGCCTTCCGGCAGCAGGGGGTGCCGGTGTTTGCGGCCTCGCCAGAGGTCATGCAGGCGGCCAGTGCCACCGAAACGCCGCAGGGCGTGCTGCTGGTGTTGCCGTTGCCCCCGCCCCGCTGGCCGGATGACGCGGATTTCCTGCTGGTGCTCGACGGTGTGCGCGACCCTGGCAATGTGGGCACGATGTTGCGCACGGCCTGGGCGGCGGGGGTGCAGGGCGTGCTGCTTTCCCCCGATTGCGCCGACCCCTTCAACCCCAAAGTGGTGCGGGCAGGCATGGGGGCGCATTTCCACCTGCCGCTGCGCCGCGCGCCGTGGGAGGCGCTGCTTCCCCTGCTGGAAGGCAAGGCCCGCTTCCTGGCCGCGGGGGGCGAAGGGGTGCCCTACACGACGGCCGACTTTCGCCAGCCCCTCGCGCTCATCGTGGGCGGGGAAGCCCACGGCGCGGGGCAAGCCGCGCGGCAAGCCGCCACCCAGGTTGTGCACATTCCCATGCCCGGCGCGGCGGAATCGCTCAATGCGGCAGTGGCAGCGGCGGTTTTGATGTTCGAGGTGGTGCGGCAGCGAAGGTGAGCGGTTGAGGGGGAAAGTGTGGATGCCCTGGTGCTCCGACCTTGGCGCGTGCAAGGCCTGGCGACGTTTTGCGCCCTTACCTCCCCCTGCTTGCGGGCAAAAAATGGTATGATGGAGGGGGTTAAAAATTTTCGCACCGTGCAAGGAGGTGTTGTTTGCCTCTCCCCACCTACGACTTCGTGGTCATCGGCAGCGGCTTCGGCGGCAGCGTTTCGGCGCTGCGGCTGGCCGAAAAGGGCTATTCGGTGCTTGTATTGGAGCGCGGCAGGCGCTTTCGCGACCAGGATTTCGCCACCACCAACTGGCAGTTCTGGAAATACCTCTGGGCGCCGCCGCTGCGCAGTTTCGGCATTCTGGAAATCAGCCTGCTGAACGGCCTGATGGTGCTGCACGGCGCGGGCGTGGGCGGCGGCAGTCTGGGCTACGCCAACGTGCTGGAAGTGCCACCCGACGATATGTTTGCCAACCCCGCCTGGCGCGACCTCGCGGACTGGAAAACCCTCCTCGCCCCCCACTATCAGACCGCCCGCCGGATGCTGGGCGTTGCCCGCAACCCGCGTCTGACCCCCGCCGACCATGCGCTGCAGGCCGTCGTGACCGACCTCGGCCAGGGCGACACCTTCCGCCCCACCGAGGTCGGCGTGTTTTTCGGCCCGGAAGGCGAAGAAGTGCCCGACCCCTTTTTCGGCGGCGAAGGCCCGCCCCGCCGCGGCTGCCAGTTTTGCGGAGCGTGCATGGTCGGCTGCCGCCACAATGCCAAAAACACCCTGGTCAAGAACTATCTCTACCTGGCTGAAAAGCGCGGCGTGCAGGTGCTGGCCGAGCGGGAAGTCACCGACCTGCGCGCCCTGCCGCCCGACCAGCCCGATGAAGCCCGCTACGAAGTCCGCTTTCGGCGCAGCACGGCGCTGCTGCCGCGGGAAGCCGCGGTGGTGCGCGCCCGCCATGTCGTGGTCGCAGCGGGGGTGCTGGGCACCCTGAAACTGCTCTTCCACGCCCGCGAGGTCAGCGGCGGCCTGCCGCGGCTTTCCCCGCGGCTGGGCGAAAACGTGCGCACCAACAGCGAAGAACTGGTGGGCGCGGTGGCGCGCACCCGCAAGGTGGACTTTTCCCAGGGCATTGCCATCACCAGCATCGCCCGCGCGGATGCGGAAACCCGCATCGAGCCGGTGCGCTACCCGCGCGGCTCTTCCCTCATGCGGCTGATTGCCGCCCCCACCCTGCCCGACCCGCGCACCCCGCGCGGCAAACGCTGGCTCGGCGCGGTGGCGGCGCTCTTCCGCACGCCCGGGCATGTCGCCCGCACCTACATCCTGCCCGGCTGGGCCGACCGCACGACCATCCTATTGGTCATGCAAACCGCCGACAACCGCCTCAGCCTGCGCTACGGGCGGCATCCCCTCTATGCCTTCCGCCGCGGGCTGGTAGTGCAGCACGACCCCCTGCGCCCCATTCCGGTGGGCGTGCCCGGCGGCCACGAAGCCGCCCGCCGCTTCGCAGCCCGCATTGACGGCATGGTGGCCGGTTCAGCCGCCGAAAGCCTGCTCGGCCTGCCCATCACAGCGCACATCCTTGGGGGCGTGCCCTTTGGCCGCGACGCGCAGGAAGGCGTGGTAGGGCTGGACGGCCAGGTGCATCACTACCCCGGCCTCTATGTGGTGGACGGCAGCATCGTACCCGCCAACCCCGGCGTCAACCCCAGCCTGACCATCACCGCCCTGGCCGAATATGTGCTGAGCCAGATTCCCCCAAAATAATCCCTTCCCCGCTCACCTCACTACCCGACTATCCGACGATCTGACTACCCGACCCCCGGAGGCCCCCCATGTCCCTGCTCCACACCCTTCTCACCCCACCCTTGAAAGCCATCCTGGCCCGCATGAGCAAGCGCCGCCTGCCGATGACCGACGGCGAACTGCACCTCGAGGGGCTGCAGGCGCCCGTGGAGGTCATTCGCGACCGTTGGGGCGTGCCGCATATTTACGCCCAAAGCGAGCACGACCTTTTCTTCGCCCAGGGTTATGTCCACGCTCAGGATCGGCTGTTTCAAATGGAAATCGCCCGGCGGCTGGCCTTGGGCCGCCTGAGCGAGATTTTCGGCGAGATGGCGTTGGATACCGACCGCATGGCGCGCCGTTTTGGCTTCCCGCGCCTGGCCCGGCAGGAATGGGAAAGCGCCCCCGATGACCTGCAGGGGATGTTGCTGGCTTACGCCGACGGCGTCAATGCTTTCATTCACGCTATGGGCGACACCAAAGAGGTGGGCTTCTCGCTGCTGCGCCTGACGCCGGAAGACTGGCACCCGGAACACACCCTGGCGATCGTGCGGGTGATGATTTGGGAACTCTCGCACGGCTGGCAGGGCGAACTGGTGCGGGCGGAACTCGCCGAAACCGTGGGGGCTGAGCACGCCGCCGATTGGGAAATCCACTACCCGGCGCGCAATCCGCTCACCTTGCCGGAGGGCATTGAATTCAACCGTTTGGACCCCGACGGCAGCCTGCACCACGCGCGAGGGCCATTCCTCGCCCGCGGGCAGGGGAGCAACACCTGGGCCGTGGCGGCTTCCCGCAGCGCCACGGGCGGCGCGGTGCTGGCCAACGATATGCACCTCAAGGTGGGGGTGCCCGGCGTGTGGTATGAAAACCACCTGGTGGCCGGGGACGCGCTGGAAGTAAGCGGCGTGAGCATCGCCGGCGTGCCGTTAGTGCTGGTGGGGCACAACGCCCGCCTCGGCTGGGGCATGACCCTGGCTTATGTGGATGCCGAAGACCTTTTTGTGGAGCGTTTCGACCCGCAGGACCCCACGCGTTACCTCTTCCGTGGCGAATGGCGCACGGCAGAGGTGGTGGAGGAGCCCATTGTCGTCAAAGGGCGCAGCGAGCCGGTGGTCGAAAAGGTGGTGATCACCCATCACGGCCCGGTGATTTCGCCGGTGGTTTCGTATGGCCCGGCGCTGCGGGCCGAGGCCGACTTTGTGGAGCGGCTGACGGTGGCTTCGATGGCCCTGCAGCCGGGCGAAATGGTGCGCGGCTGGTGGCTGCTCAACAAAGCCGCCAACTGGGATGACTTCGTGGAGGCCCTGCGTTGGATCGAAGCGCCGCAACTTTGCACCAGTTACGCCGATGTGGAAGGCAACATTGGCTGCTGGGTGACGGGCAAACTGCCCGTGCGTGCCAGGGGCGACGGCAGCGTGCCGGTGCCGGGCTGGACGGGCGAATATGAATGGGTGGGCGAGGTGCCTTTCGAGGAAATGCCCCATACGCTCAACCCCCAGCGTGGCTATCTGGTCAACACCAACAACAAAGTCGTGGGCGATGATTACCCCCACTTCCTCGGCAATATCTGGATGAACGGCTACCGCGCCCGCCGTCTGGAACAAATGCTCACGGCGAAGGATAAACTCACCCTCGATGACCACGCGGCCATGCAGGTGGACGTCACTTCCCTGCCGGGGCAGGAATTCGTGGAAGCCCTGGCCGATTTCCAGAGCGACGACCCCGACGCTGCCCTGGCGCTGCGCCTGCTGCGGGCATGGGATTTCCAACTCACGCCCGACACGGTAGGCGGCACCGTCTACGAAGTCGCCCGCTACACGCTGGTGCGCAATCTGTTGCTGGCTGTTGTAGACGAAGCCCTTGCCAATCGCATCATGGGCGAGGGTTATCATCCTTTAACGCTGTATGCTTCGGAATTTTACGGTCATGACGTGGTGGCGCTGCTGCGCTTTTTACGCGCCCCCGACAACTGGTGGGTGCAGCAGGCCGGGGGACGGGAAGCCTGGCTGACGCGTGGCTTGAAAGCGGCCGTAACATGGCTGCGGGAAAACCTGGGCGCTCAACCGGAAGGCTGGCGATGGGGCAAACTCCACCGCCTGCCGCTGGAGCATTTGTTGGGCACGCAGCCACCGTTGGATAAAATTTTCAACCTGCCCGCTCTGGAAATTGGCGGTGACACCGACACCCCCTTCCAAACCGCCATTTTGCCCCAAACGCCTTACGCCACCCTCAACTTTGTGCCCTCTCACCGCCAGATCTTCGACTTCACCGATTGGGACAACGCCCGTATGGTGATCTTGCCCGGCCAGTCGGGGCGGCTTGCCAGCCCCCATTACGCCGACATGGTGCCGTTGTGGTATGAGGGGCGCTATCATCCCATGTTGTGGTCGCGTGAGGAGGTGAAAGCCCATGCCGAAGGCACATTGCTCTTGCGCCCTGGGGAAGCCCACGCCGGCGCTGCACATTAGCCCCCGCAAAGCCGGAAAAGCAAAAGCCAGAGCGCATTGCTCTGGCTTTTTTTTTGAAAAGGCCGTGCCTCAATCTTCGTAGCCGTAAGGGTGGCTTTGATGCCAGGCCCACGCGCTGGCGATGATGTCGCGCAGGGCCGGGATTTGCGGCTGCCAGCCCAGTTCCCGGCGGATGCGCTCGGAAGAGGCCACCAGGCGGGAGGGGTCGCCGGGGCGGCGGGGGGCCACTTCGGCAGGAATGGGATGGCCGGTGACTTCCCGCGCGGTGTCGATGACTTCCCGCACGGAATAGCCCACACCGTTGCCCAGGTTGTAGATGAGTTTGTCGCGCTCGGCCAGCGCATCCAGCGCCAGCAGGTGAGCGGCCACCAGGTCGGCAATGTGGATGTAGTCGCGTATCGCCGTGCCGTCGGGGGTGGGGTAGTCGTCGCCGAAGATGTAGATTTTCTCCCGCTGGCCCAGGGCTACCTGCAGCACCAGCGGGATGAGGTGCGATTCGTGGGGGTGAGCTTCGCCGCGGTCGGGCAGGGCGCCCGCCGCGTTGAAGTAGCGCAGGGCGGCATAGTGCAGGCCGCGGGTGCGCCGGTACCATTCCAGAATTTGCTCGACCATCAACTTGGTCTGGCCGTACACATTGGTGGGGCCGAGGGGGGCGTTTTCATCTAACGGTTCATCGCGGGGCGCATATACCGCCGCTGTGGAGGAGAACACGAACCGCCGAATGCCCGCTTCCGTGGCGGCGTCAATCAGCCGGATGGCGTTGGCAACGTTGTTGCGGAAGTACATGCCGGGCTTTTCCATGCTTTCCCCGGCTTGAATGAAGGCCGCGAAGTGCAGCACCGCGAGGTAATCGCGGGCGTGCAGGGCTTCGCTGAGCGTTTCTTCGTCGCTCAGGTCGGCGTGGATGAATTCAGCGCCCGCCGGAACGGCCTGACGGTGGCCGGTGACGAGGGAATCGTACACGGTGACGGCATAACCGGCTTTCAGCAGGGCTTCCACAGCGGCCGAGCCAATGTAGCCCGCCCCGCCGGTGACGAATACAGAGGGCATGGTCATGGGATGCTCCGAAAACAGGGGATGATCTGCCAATTTCACCGAGGCGCACGGATTTTCTGTGCTCCTTCTCTACTCGGCTGATTGACTGACAAAACGCTGCCAGGCAGCCCAATCTCTCCTATCCCCCGATGAGCCTCGCTTGGCCTTCGACTTCGCTCAGGCCAGGCGCTCCGCTCATCTGCCCCCTTCCCTCCCTTGGCAAGGGAGGGAAGGGGGCGGCTTCAGCGACGCTGCAGCGTCGCTGAAAGCGGGGGTAGGGAGAGATCAAGCATGGAAACCAGAGCAATGAGATCTGTCAATCACCGATCTCCAATCGGTGCTAATCGGTGGATGCGTCTTTTATCCGGGCGTTCACGGCGTGCAGAAATTCGCAGGAAGCCAGCACCTCGCGGGTGCGGGCGATTTCCGGTCCCCACCACGCGTCGCCGGGGGTGTAGGGCACGGCTTCCCGCAGGCGGCGGTAGGCTTCCGCGGTGCCGCGCCCCAAGCGGGCTTCCGGCATCTGGCGCAGGCGCAGGTCGAGGGCGCGGGCGGCGGTGTAGGCTTCCACCGCGAGGACATGCGCGGTGTTGGCAATCACCGCGCGGGCGTGGCGGGCGGCGGTCATCGCGTTGGCGTTGTGGTCTTCCTGCTCGCCGGAAGTCGGCAGCGAGCGGGTGCTGTCGGGGCCCGCGAGGGTCTGGTTTTCCAGCACTAACGAAGCGGCAGTGTATTGCGGCATCATCAGGCCGGAATTCAGCCCCGCGGCTTCGGGCGTATCGACCAGCATGGAAGGCAGGCCGTAGTTCAGGTTGCCGTCGGTGAGGCGGAAGATGCGGCGCTCGCTGATGGCGGCCACTTCGCTCATCGCAATGGCGAGGAAATCGGCAGCCATGCCCACCGGTTCGCCGTGGAAGTTGCCGCCGGAGATGGCGTCGTGGGGGCCAAAGATGAGGGGGTTGTCGGTCACGGCGTTGACTTCCCGTTCCACGACGCCGGCCACAAAAGCCCAGGCATCGCGGGCCGCGCCCTGCACCTGGGGCGCGGTGCGCAGCGAATAGGCATCCTGCACCCTGCCGCCCGCGTCCACGAAGGTGCTGCCGCGGGTAAGGGCGCGCACGCGGGCGGCCACGGCCATTTGCCCGGGGTGGCGGCGGGCGCGGTGCACCCGCTCGTCGAAAGCGTTGGACGCTCCCAGCAGGGCTTCCAGGCTCATGCTGAGGGTGATTTCGGCCACATCCAGCCAGTGGGCGGCGTCGTGGACGGCCAGGGCGAGGATGGCCGCCGAAAAGGTGGCGCCGTTGGTGACGGCCAGCCCCTCTTTCGCCCCCAACACCAACCGGGGAATGCCCGCAGCCAGCATGGCTTCCTTACCGCGCATCCGCTGGCCGCGGTAGATGGCCCAGCCGGAATCCTCGGCGCGGTCGGCGGCATCGGTGGTCATCACCAGCCCCAGATGGGCGAGGGGGGCAAGGTCGCCCGAAGAGCCCATCGAGCCTTGCGAGGGGATTTCGGGCGTGACGCCGCGGTTGAGCATTTCCAGCAGGGTTTCCACCAGCACGGGGCGCACGCCCGAATAGCCGATGGCGAGGGTGTTGGCGCGAATCAGCATTGCGGCGCGCACCACCTCTTCGGGCAGGGGCGCGCCGGTGCCCACCGCGTGGCTGAGGATGAGGTTGCGGCTCAGTTGGGCGGCCTGTTCCGCCGAGATGCGGCGGTCGGCAAAAATGCCGAAACCGGTGTTGATGCCATAGACCGGCTTGCCCGCGGCCAGGATTTCCTGCACCCAACGGTGGCCGCGCACCAGCCGCTCGCGGGCAGCAGGCGCCAGTTGGACGGGTTCGCCGCGGCGGGCCACCGCGGCGATTTCTTCCAGCGTGAGGTGATGTCCGTCGATCGTGAGCATGGTTTACCACCAAAGGCGTGCCAGCAGCACGGCGGCCAGTGGCACGGTGAGATTGTCGATCTCTTCCAAAGGCAACGATTCAACCACCGCGGCCGCAAAAGCCACCGCGGTCAGCGGGACAAGGTAAGCCGCCCACGGCGCGGGGAAAGCGCCCGCGGCGACATACGCCGCCAGCACCGCCGCGGCCAGCAGCCACCCGCCCAGGAAAACGGCCAGGCTGCCTTCCCAGGTTTTGCGCCGCGACCAGGGGAGGGGGTGCCTGCCCCAGCGCCGCCCCACCAAGTCGGCGATGCCATCGCCGCCGCAGAGCAGCATCAGCGCCACCACGCCCGCGGGGCTTTTCCAGTAGAGCACGGTTAGGAGCACGAAAATCAGGCCATAAAAGAGCGGCCCGCGCAGAATTTCCCGCCGGTCGCCCGTGCGCGACATGGCCTGCACCGCGGCGTCATCCCGCCACAGCCCCAGGCCGATGAGGGCAAACTGGGCGGTAATGAGCAGCGGCACCAACGCGGCAAGGTAGGGGGCTTCGGGGGCGTTGTCGAAAAGCAGCCAGCAGAGCACGAACAGCGGGCCGGTGCCGATGTGGATGATTTTGCGGCTCAGGCGGCTGCTCACCCAGCCGCGCGCCGCGGCAAAGTCGTTCAGCCGCAGCCAGACGAGCGAGATGAGAAAGGTGAGGGCTAAGGCCAGGATGTTGTTGTGCAGCATGAAACCTCGAGGAGGGAGGCGGGCGTCAGGCCGCGCGGAAGGACGCGGCGCGGTCGGCGGGCGGTGCGTCGGGGGTGCTTTCCGGCGCTGCAGGGGCACCCGCTGGCGAGGTGGTTTCCTGCGGCTGAGGCTCGCCGCCGATGAAATGCAGGTAGGCCAGCACCCAGGCGCTTTGCAGGTAGGTTTGCAACAGGCCCAGCAAGAAGAGGTAGAGCACGAAGACGATGAACCCCGCCAAAATGCCGACGAAGATCACCGGCAGGAACGACCCGGCAGCCGCGGAAAGCGCGGCCAGCAGGGCCAGCCCGACCAGCACCACGATGACGATGCCCACGAAAAGCGCGCCGAGGGCAATACCCACCCCCAGGTGGATGGCGGTCAGCAACACGCCCATCACCACCGCGTTCCAGAAGTTGTTTTTCAGCACTTCCCAGCCGCGAGAAAAGGAGGCCAGCAGGGGCAGGTCTTCCACCACCAGCGCCAGCCGCGCCATTTCCAGGTAGAGTTCCACCAGCCAGATGAAGGGGATGGCGAGAATGATCAGGGGGATGAGGCAGAGCAACCCCACCCCGAAGGTGGCGAAGGTGAGAACGAGGGTGAGCAGGGAAAAGATGATCGCCAGCAGGACCGCGCTTCCTCCGATGAGCAGGGCGAACCCCACCATGCGCCAGAAGAAGCGTTTGCCTTCGTTGAAGACTTCGCTTGTGGTGAGCGGGTGGCCGTCGCGAATGTCGCTCAGGATGCCCCGCAGGAGCGACGGGTCGGCGATGGCGCGCACGGCCAGCATGACGACGAGCCACACCAGCAGCAGCGTCAGGAACCCAAGGGCGATGAGTACCCACGTGCGCTCTGGAATGGTGCTTAGCGCGTGCAACCAGTGTTCGAGTTCGGGGGGAATGTTGGGGGAGCCGTGCCCGATCGTTCCCGGCGACGAGAAGGACGGTGTTTGAAAGTTGAAGGAGGGCAGGGCAATGCGCCCGTAAGTCCCGCCTGCGCAGGCGCTCAGCAAGCCAAACAACCACAATGCTGGCTGGCGTTTGAGAGTTTGCCAGGCGCGGCTCAGAATTTCCTGGTAAGGCATGGTTTTTTCCTCCTTAGAAGCCTGTCCAAAAATTCCTTTACAGGTATTGGATGATATGCCATCAAGGCGTGCTGGGGAGGGCTTGGGATGGAGAGGCTGGCGACGGGGCTTCAGGCGTGACCAGCGCCTGGTAAAGCAAGCCCCAACTTACCAAGACGAAGGTCGTAACCGGGGCCAGCACGGCCGCTAAAGCCAGTTTCCCGCTCAACATCAGGCCGACGGAAGCCGCCGCCAGCACGAAGGGGTGGGCAACGAACCAGGGAATCAGCGTGGCTTTCCACATTTGTAACAGGGTAGCAAGCACAAGCATCAGAATGGAACCAAGGTAGAACAGCACGGTTGCAATGACCCACTGGATGATGCTCAATACCAGGGCGACCATCACAACCTGCCAAAAACGGGCTTTCCACGCTTTCCACCCCTGCACCAGAGCCTGCCGGAAGGTGCGGTTTTCGAGCACGATGGCGCTGCTGCCAAGTTCCACGTAAATGTGGAGCAGCCAGGCCAGCAGCACGAGCGCGCCAAAGAGCGGCACCGCGACTACCACCGCTACAAGCCCCGCCAGCCATGCCACCAGCCCAACGAGCACTCCAGCCCCCACGGCGGCCAGGCCGAATGCCAGCGTGGCCGGCAAAGGGAAGAGAAACAGCCGCCAGAAGAATTGTCGGCTTTCGGACCACAAAGCGCTGGGATGGAGGGGGGCGCTGCGGTGGTGGGGGGCGACGCTGTGGAGCAGCGCGGCTTTGCCCACAACGGAAAGCCCGTAGAACGCCAGCATCAGTGCCAGGGTGCTCACCGCCATTGCCTCGGCCATGCTCGTGGCGGTGTGAGGAGACAATGCCGTAAAGACTTTCAGCCACAGGGTTGGGGGTTGCCAGCCCGTCATGGTCAGGGCGCGCGGCGGTGTGTTCCGTAGGTAATCGCCGCTCAAGGGTGGGGCCTGGAAGGCGTTCAGCAGCAAGGGGGAACCCAGCAGCGCGGCCAGGAATCCGAACCGCCATAACGCTCGCCGTTGGCGGGTGATTTCCCAGGCTTGGGAGAGAATGGTCGTCCAGAGCCGCATGGGGTTATTCCCACTCAATCGTCGCCGGGGGTTTGGTGGTGATGTCGTACACCACGCGATTGACGCCCGGCACTTCGTTGACGATGCGCCGTGAGACCTCGGCCAGCAGGTCGGCGGGCAGGCGGGCCCAGTCGGCGGTCATGAAGTCGTCGGTGGTGACGGCGCGCAGCACGAGGGTTTCCTGATAGGTGCGCTGGTCGCCCATCACGCCGACCGATTTGACCGGCAGCAGCACGGCAAAGGCCTGGGAAACCGCGCTCCCGCGCCCGCCCAGTAGCCCGGCGGCTTCCAGCGCGCGGGTGAAGATGGCGTCGGCGGCGCGCAATTTCGCCAGCCGCTCAGCCGTAACTTCGCCAAGGCAGCGCACCGCCAGCCCAGGCCCCGGGAAGGGCTGCCGCCACACCATCGCCCGCGGCAGGCCCAGCGCCTCGCCTACGGCGCGCACTTCGTCTTTGAAAAGGTAGCGCAGCGGCTCTACCAGGTCGAAAGCCATCTTTTCGGGCAGCCCGCCGACATTGTGGTGGCTCTTGATGCGGTGGGCTTTGGCCCGGTCGGGGGCGCGCGATTCTACGACGTCGGGGTAGATGGTGCCCTGCACCAGAAAGCGCGGCTGGCCCAGGCGGCGGGCTTCGCGTTCAAAAATGCGGATGAACTTTTCGCCGATGATGCGGCGCTTGGCTTCGGGGTCGGTGATGCCCTGCAGGGCTTGCAGGAATTCGTCGGCCGCGTCTACCACGACCAGGCGCGCCCCCAGCGCATCGCGGAACGCGGCTTCCACCTGCTCGCGCTCGCCCGCCCGCAGCAGACCGGTATCCACGAACACGGCGGTCAACCGCTCGCCCACGGCGCGGTGCACTAAGGCCGCCGCCACGGTGGAATCCACCCCGCCGCTGACCGCCGCAAGCACCGGCTCATCCCCCACCTGCGCCCGCACGCGCGCCACGCTTTCGGTGATGATGTTTTCGGGCGTCCAGTCGGGGGAAGCGCCGCAAATTTCCACGGCAAAGCGGCGCAAGATTTCGCCGCCGCGGGGCGTGTGCTGCACTTCGGGGTGGAACTGCACGCCGAAATAGCGCCGCCGCAGGTCACCCATCGCTGCGATGGGGCTGTTGGCCGTGCGCGCCAGCACTTCGAAGCCTTCCGGCAGGCGCTCGATGCGGTCGCCGTGGGACATCCACACCGGGTAGCGGCCTTCCGGCAGCAGCGGGTTGGGGCGCAGCACTTCCAGCGTGGCGGGGCCGTATTCCCGTTGCGGGGCAGGGTTGACCGTGCCGCCGAGGGCGTGGGTGAGCGCCTGCATCCCGTAGCACACGCCGAGCACGGGCAGGTCGCTTTCCAGCACATAGCGCGGAATTTGCGGCGCGTCGGGGGCATAGACCGAGGCCGGGCCGCCGGAGAGGATGAAGCCTTTGGGGTGCAGCGCCATCACCTCGGCGGCTGGGGCATCGTGAGGGAAAAGTTCGCTATACACCCCCTGCTCGCGCACCCGGCGGGCGATGAGTTGCGCATATTGGGAGCCAAAATCGAGGACGATGAGGGGGGCGTTCACGGGTTACTCCGCGAATTCGATGCGTCCGTCGTCGTGCAGGGCGCTGATGCGCGCCAGGGCTTCGATGGGCACGCCCAGCGGTTCCAGTTTGGCGCGCCCGCCTTCGAAGGTCTTTTCGATGAGCGCGCCGATGCCCACAACTTCTGCCTGCGCGGCCTGCACCAGCCGCACAAGCCCTAAAATGGTTTCTCCAGAAGCCAGAAAGTCGTCGATGATGAGGATGTGTTCCCCCGCGTGCAGGTATTCGGGCGAGACCATCAGTTCCACCTCACGCCCTTTGGTGTGAGAAGGCGTGAGGGTGAGGAAGATCTGGTCGGGCATGGTCACGGGGCGGTGTTTGCGGGCGAAGACCAGCGGCACGCCGAGGTGGTAAGCGGTTGCCAGGGCAGGTGCAATGCCGGAAATTTCGGCCGTGAAGACTTTTTGAGGGTGAGTGGAAGCGAAGCGGCGGGCGAGTTCCTGGCCGCAGGCCATCATCAGGCCAGCATCGACCCGGTGGTTGATGAAGGAATCCACCTTGAGGATGCCGCCGCCGAGGTAGCGGCCTTCGGCGAGGATGCGTTCTTTCAGGGCTTGCATGACGCGCTCCTTGTGGAAGGGAAGTTCCACGCCGCAGGAGGCGGTGCAAGCGAAAGCCGGGGCGGCGTGGCTACGGAAGCGAAGGACGCCAGGCGGGGTCGAAATCCCATCCGTCGCGAGTGGTGAGGCGTTTCACCTGGGCGCCATCAATGGAAAGCAGGAAGATGTCGTGGTTGGGGTCTTTCCAGCCTTCGAAGGCCAGCCACCGCCCGTCGGGCGAGGCCGCAGGTTCCCGCATTGCCATGCCGATGACGGTGAGGGGGAATTCCCGCAAGCCCTTTTGGGCCAGCGGCGCTTTGACGAGGTAAGGCAGGGCTTGTTTGGAAGGCAACTGCGAGAAGACCAGCAGTGCGCCGTCGCCGCCCCAGGTGGGGTGAGCATCCAGTTTGCTCCCGCTGTGCGAGAAAGGTTGCGGCTCACCAGTTTTGCCGGTGGTGGGGTCGAAGGGAAGCAGCCAGATGCGCGAGGTATCGAGGCTGGTGAACGCCAGGTAGCGGCCGTCGGGAGACCAGGCGGGCTGAGCCGTTTGCGGCATCTCAGGGGTCAGGGGAGTGATCTTGTGCGTGCTCAGGTCCAGCAAATAGAGCCGCGGGCTGCCGCTGTGCAGGCTGGTGAATGCCAGGTAGCGACCATCGGGCGAGATGGCCGGGTCGTAGCCGCCCCATTCTGGCGGTGTCAGTTCGTCTACTTTGCCAGAATCCAGATGGAGGAGGTAAATCTGGCTTTCCAGGTAGACCGACTGGTTGGTTTTGCATGGGGCCGTGAAAGCCAGCGCGTTGCCGTCGGGGGCCCAGGCGGGCTGACAGGCGCCGCCGGGGCGCTCGGTGAGCTGGCGGATGATATGCCCTGTGGTGTCGGCCAGCCAGATTTGGGCTTCGTCGCCGTTTTGTGAGGCGAAGGCCAGTTGCCCGCTGCCGCCAATGGGGGTGGGCGCGGGGGTAGGGGTGATGGTCGGCGTTGGTGTGGCGGTGGGGGAAGGCCGCGGGGTGGTGGTCGCCGTGGGGGAAGGTGTGAGGCTGGGGGTAGGGGTGGGGCTGGCGTGCGCGGCGACGGCCAGGGGCGTGATGGTGGCGCCCGCGGGGGCGGTGGGGGGCGTGGCAGGTGGTGAGGCAGCGGTTTGCCAGCCCGGCACCCAGCGGGCGACGTAGGGCGCCAGCCTGGCTTGCCCCCACTGTTCGACCTGCAACGCCGTCGCTTGCAGCGTGTGAGGGGAGACGCGATACCACGCGGCCAATACCAGGGCAATCAGGCTAAGCCAGAACCACACCCGCAGGCGGCGGTAGCGCTTGTGGGGGCGGGAAGGGGCGGGTTGGGCGGCGGATGAGGGGCGGGGTTGGGAACCCGGCGTCGCGCCTGCGGCGGCTGAGGGCGGTTGGGAAGGGGGCTTTTTCCCACTTCCGCCGTCTTCGGCCGGGGCGCTGCGCCACCCCCCGATGCCCGGGGGGGGTGAGATCACCCATTGATGGTCTTGCAGGCGCTGTTCCTGGTTGGGCACCAGGTCGAGGCTTAGCAGCGCGGCTTTCATTTCTGCTGCTGAGGCGAAGCGGTCGCTGGCCTGCAGGGCCATGGCCGTTTCGATGATTTGCGCCAGGGCCGCGGGCACTTCGGGGTTGACCGCGTCCAGTGGGCGCAGTTCGGCCTGGTCGAGGGCGCGTTCGAAGGCATCGGGCGGGGCTTCCCCTGCCAGCGCCATGTAGAGGGTAGCCCCCAGGCTGTAGATATCGGAATGGGGGCCGGTATGGGAGGTGCCATACTGCTCGGGCGGGGAAAAGCCCGGGGTGACCGCCTGCGCACCGGTCACGGTGCGCTGGTCGTGCCCGCCGACTTTTGCCAGCCCGAAGTCCACCAGGAAGACGTGCCCCTCGGAGGTGATGCGCACGTTGCCGGGTTTGATGTCGCGATGAATGATGGGAGGCTGCTGGCTGTGCAGGTATTCCAGCGCGTCGCACAGGGCCAGTCCGATGGTGACGGCTTCCTGCACGCTGATTTTGCCGGTGCGCTCGATGCGGGCTTTGAGGTCTTCCCCCTCGATGTAGTCCATCACCAGGTATTGCCCCTGGTTTTCGATGACAAAGTAGTCGGTGACGCGAGGCAGGTTGGGGTGGCGCAAGGAGGCCAGCAGGCGGGCTTCCTGCTTGAATTGTTCGGCGTATTCGGAAGAGCCGAACAGGTTTTCTTTGATGGCGACTTCGATGTTGAGGGTGGTGTCCAGGGCCCGATAGACCGATCCCATCCCTCCCTGCCCCAGCACGGAAAGGATGCGATAGCGCCCCTGAAGCATGTCGCCAACTTGAAGCGCCATAATGTTTTGACCTCGGGGTTAGATGTCCAGGTTGCGGACTTCGCGGGCGTGGGTTTGGATGAAGCGGCGGCGAGGAGGCACTTCGCTGCCCATGAGCATACTGAAGACGCGGTCGGCTTCCGCGGCGTCGTCAATGGTCACCTTGAGGAGGGTGCGCGTTTGGGGGTCCATGGTGGTTTCCCACAGTTGTTGTGGGTTCATTTCACCAAGGCCTTTGTAGCGCTGGAGGTGAATTTTGACGCCGTCGCCGATTTCTTGCAAGATGCGCTCGCGCTCGGCTTCGGTGTAGGCGTAGCGCACCTTGTTTTTGTGGGCAATGCGGTAGAGCGGCGGCTGGGCGATGAAGAGGTGGCCTTCTTCGATGAGTGGCAGCATGTAGCGGAAGAAGAAGGTGAGCAACAGGGTGCGGATGTGGCTGCCGTCGACGTCCGCGTCGGTCATGATGATGACCCGGCCATAGCGCAGGTTTTGGATGTTGAAGTCTTCGCCGATGCCGGTGCCCAGGGCCGAGATGAGGGCTTTGATTTCCTTGTTGGAAAGGATTTTGTCGAGGCGGGCTCGCTCGGTGTTGAGGATTTTGCCCCGCAGGGGAAGCACGGCCTGGAAGTGGCGGTCGCGGCCCTGTTTGGCCGAGCCGCCGGCCGATTCACCCTCAACGATGTAGAGTTCGGTATGTTCGGGGTCGCGCGAAGAGCAGTCGGCGAGTTTGCCGGGCAGGGTGAGGCTTTCGAGCGCCGATTTGCGGATGATGAGGTCACGGGCTTTGCGCGCGGCGGTGCGGGCACGGGCCGAGGTGAGGCATTTGTGCACGATGGCGCGCGCGGCCGAGGGGTTTTCTTCGAGGAAGGTGCTCAAAGCCTCGCTCACCACCTGGGCGGTGTAGGTCTGCACCTCGGGGTTCATCAGTTTGACTTTGGTCTGGCTTTCAAACTGCGGGTCGGGGTGCTTGACGCTGACGATGGCGGTGAGGCCTTCGCGGGTGTCGTCGCCGGTGAAGTTGGGGTCGGAATCTTTCAGCAGGCCAGCCTTGCGGGCGTAGTCGTTGAGGGTGCGGGTGATGGCCGAGCGCAGGCCGGTGAGGTGTGTGCCACCGTCGATGGTGTTGATGGTGTTGGCAAAGGCATACACCGATTCGGTAAAAGCGTCAGTGTATTGCAGGGCGAATTCGATGTGGATGTTGTCGATGGCTTTTTCGGCGTGGACGACGGGGTGCAGCGGCTGGCGGCTGCGGTTGAGGTAGCGGACGAAGGATTTGATGCCACCTTCGAAGTAGAAGGTCATTTCGCGGTCGGTGCGCTCATCGCGAAAGTGGATGGTTACGCCGCGGGTGACAAAAGCCATTTCGCGGAACCGCTGCACCAAGGTTTCGAAGCGGTAACGCAGGTCGCCTTTGAAGATGGTAGGGTCGAATTTGAAGGTGGTGCGGGTGCCGGTTTCACCTTTGGGGGCTTTGCCGATTTCTTCGACCGGGGTGACAGGGTAGCCGCGTTCGTAGCGCTGGCGGTAGATTTTGCCGCCGCGCTTGACTTCCACCTCGCACCACTCGGAAAGGGCATTGACGGCCGAAACGCCGACGCCGTGCAGCCCGCCCGAGACCTTGTAGCCGCCGCCGCCAAATTTGCCGCCGGCGTGCAGGGTGGTCATCACGACTTCCAGGGCCGAGTTGCCGGTTTCGGGGTGAATATCAACGGGAATGCCGCGGCCGTTGTCGGCCACGGTGACGCTCTGGTCGGGGTGGATGATGATTTCGATGCGGTCGCACGCGCCCGCCAGCGCTTCGTCGATAGAGTTGTCTACGACCTCGTATATCAGGTGGTGAAGGGCCTTGATGTCGGTGCCGCCGACATACATGCCGGGGCGGCGCCGGACGGCTTCCAGCCCTTTGAGCACCTGAATGGTTGAGGCGTCGTAAGTTTGGTCAGGCGTTGGTGTCACAGATACCTCCACGGTCACAGTCGGCTCAATTCTACCATAGGGCGGCTTGAAGCGGTGTTGGCGGGGCACCAGTATAAAATTTCCGTAAACAAAAGGGGCGTGGTGGGGGTGAGGCTTGATTGTGCCTTTCCTTTGTTGTAAAATTCAACAACGGGTGCACTTGGTGGTGTACCTGGCTTCAATATCCGTTCACCCTGCAAGGTGTAAGGAGGAGGAAGTATGAAGAAGCGATGGTTCATTTTGTTCGCCGTAGTGATGATCGCGGTGCTGGCTTTGGCGGCCTGCGGTCAGAAGTCCACTTATAAGTGTGACGACCCCTACGGCTGTGTCAACATTGGCCCCAACGACCCGATCAAGATGGGCGTGGCGGTGGTGTTGAGCGGCCCCAATGAATCGCTGGGCGTGGACGAAGTGGGCGGCGTGGAAATCGCCGTGGACGACTTCACCGCGGCCAACAAGGATTGGTTGGGCAAGCACACCATCCAGGTGGTGAAGGAAGATGCTCAGTGCTCCGCTGAGGGCGGTCAGACTGCTGCTCAGAAACTGGCAGCCGACAAGTCCATTGTGGGCGTGATCGGGACGGCCTGCTCCAGCGCGGGTGAGCCTGCTTCCAAGATCCTCTCGGATGCTCACATTGTGATGATTTCGCCTTCCAACACGGCCCCTTCGCTGACCGACCCGAAGACGCATGCCGAGTGCTACCTGCGCACTGCCCACAACGACAAAGTGCAGGGTAAGGCTGTGGCTGAATTTGCCTACAACGTCTTGGGTGCCCGCACCATGGCGACCATCCACGACGGCAGCCCCTATGCCGAGCAGCTGCAGCAAGTGGCTTGCGACGTCTTCACCCAACTGGGCGGCAAGTGCGTGGCTCAGGAAGCCATCAACGTCGGCGACACCGACATGCGCCCAGTGCTGACCAAGATTGCGGCCAGCAAGCCCGACGTCCTCTACTACCCGATCTTCATCCAGGAAGGCGCCCTGATTACCCAGCAGGCGAAAGAGGTGCCCGGCCTCGAGAAGACCGTGCTGATGGGCTCCGACGGCATGATTTCGCCGGACTTCATCAAGGCGGCAGGCGAAGCGGCTGAGGGCATGTACCTCTCCGGCCCCGCAGCGGTGAACAATGCCGAGTTCAACAAGAAATACGAGGCCAAATACGGTCAGGAACCGCCCAGCGCTTTCCACCTGCATGCTTACGACGCGGCGATGATGCTGCTCGATGCCATCAAGAAGGTGGCGGTGGTGGAGAAAGACGGCACCATCCACATTCCGCGCAAGGCGCTCTGCCAGGCCCTCTTCAGCACCAAGGACTTCAAGGGCCTGACCGGCACGCTCACCTGCAACCAGTACGGTGACTGCGCTGACCCGAAGATCAACATCAACCAGATTCAGAATGGCAAGTACGTCCCGGTGTGGCCTAAGAAGTAACTTCTGGCTCCCGTAGGACTGTGCAGGGGTGCCGGGAGGTTGCTTCCGGCACCCCTAACCCATATCCACCTCTGCACGCCGGGGGAACGGTTCGCCGCTCCCCCGGCGGCGAGTGCAAGAGGGAGGCTTCATGGCTGATAAACTCAAACATTTCCTTGAACGCCTTAGCCTGGTTGACATCATTGTGTGGGCGTTCGGCCTGGCAATTGTCGTGATTGCCATTGTTGGCGTCTTTGGCTCCATCCACAATGCGTATTACACCAAAGAGCAGTGGATGGATTTTGTTGTTTATGGGTTTTCACAGGGCGGCGTGTATGCGCTGATTGCTCTGGGGTACACCCTGGTTTACGGTATTCTTTTCATGATCAACTTCGCCCACGGCGATATTTTCATGGCTGGCGCTTTTACGGGCTACTTTTTAGCAGCCAAACTGGATCAGTATGGCATTTACAACTCGCACCCCATCATTTCGTTGTTATTGGTGATGCTGCTGGCTATGGCGACCTCGGTGGTGGTGGCATTGATTACTGAGCGAGTGGCTTATCGCCCCTTGCGGCGCGCCCCTCGCCTTGTGCCGCTGATCACCGCCATTGGCGCCTCGTTCACGATTGAATATACTTTCCGGGGCTTCTACGGTTCAGGTGTGGAGGCGTACCCGGATATGAACATTTTTGTGGGTAAAGTCTCGGTGCTGGGCGTCAAAATCTTGAAAGTCCATCTGCTGGTGATCATTGTGTCGTTGCTGTTGATGGCAGGCCTGTATGCTTATGTGCAATATACCAAGGCCGGGAAAGCCATGCGCGCGGTCGCCGAGGACAAGGATGTCGCCGCCCTGATGGGGGTGGATGTCGATGGCATCATCGTCAACACCTTCATTCTGGGCTCGGCGCTGGCAGGGATTGCCGGTGTGCTTTACGCCCTGATTTTCAAGCAGGTTCACTTCTTCATGGGATTCGTCCCCGGCATCAAAGCCTTCACAGCCGCGGTGTTAGGCGGCATTGGGAATGTGCCTGGCGCTATGCTGGGCGGCTTCTTCCTGGGCATCTTTGAGGCGTTGGGGCCGGGGCTGATTCTGGAAGGCCTGGGCATTCCGGCTTCCTACCAGTTGAAGGACGTCATCGCCTTCACCCTGCTGGTGTTGGTGCTGATTTTCCGCCCCAGCGGTATTTTGGGCGAGCGCCTTTCTGAAGAGAAAGTGTAGCCAAGGCGGTGAGATATGGAATCTAAGCAATCGACCTGGAAACAAGCGTTATGGGCTGGCTTGCTGGCGGGTGCTGTCGCGCTCTACTTCACGCTGGTGGGGATGGTGCAGACGTTCAGCAAGCGGGCCGTGATCGCTGACCTTTCTTTGGGGCACATCACCCTGTTGCTGGCAGCAGGCACGGTGTTGTATGTGTTTGCGCTGCGGGACCACTCGCCTGTGGGGGGGCGTCTGTTGCACACCACCTTTGCGGGGGGTGTGGGCGGCCTGGTGCTGGGGTTGTACCCTTTTCTTGGTCAGTGGATAGATTTTCATTATATGTTCGTGCGTACCTCGCCGCAGTTGTATGCCCTTTTGCGGTTTGGGCAACCCCCGACGACGGGCTTGATTTTGATGATTGTGCTCGGCGCGGTGTTAGGCGCGGTGCTGGCCGGATTGACACTGCTTGAACCTTTCTGGCGCGATGCCATCATTCGCTCCACGCTCATCACCATCACGGTGGGTATGCTTTCCGACTTATTCAAAGGCATGACCATCGGCGTGCTCTTTGAGCCGTTCATGAACGCTGAGGGCTTGAATTATGTGGGCGCAGTGCTGGTGTTTGGGTTGACGATCGCCTATGTCGTCCTGGCCCGTAAGCGCGCCGAGCAACGTGCCGCCCTGGAAGCCGCCGGCGAGTTACCGCAAGCGCGGCTGTCGCCGAGTGTCCGCCGTTGGGCGATTTCCGTAGGGTTGATGGTGCTGCTGCTGGCTTTGCCTGCCATTTTGGGCTCGTACCTCAGCCATGTACTCAACATGGTTGGCCTGTATATCATCATGGGGTTGGGCCTGAACATCGTGGTGGGTTACGCTGGCCTGCTCGACCTCGGTTATGTGGCCTTCTTCGCCTTGGGCGCTTATACCATGGGGCTGTTGACCTCTACCGGCCCGCTGGGGATTGCGCACTTCACTTTTTGGGAAGCCCTGCCGTTCTCCATCCTTGTGGCGCTGGTGGCGGGCATCTTGCTTGGTATTCCGGTGCTGCGGATGCGGGGTGACTACCTGGCCATCGTGACCTTAGGTTTCGGCGAGATCATCCGTATCCTGGCGCTTTCCAACTGGCTGAAGCCCCTCATTGGCGGCGCGCAGGGCATCTTGCTCATCAAGAAGCCGCCTTTTGGCCCCTGGACCCTGGAGACGCCCATTCACTTCTACTACCTCATCCTGGCGGGTATCATTCTCGCGTTCTTTGTGGCCTACCGCCTGCGTGAGTCGCGGCTCGGGCGGGCGTGGATGGCGATGCGCGAGGATGAGGACGTCGCCGAGGCTATGGGCATCGACCTGGTGGTCACCAAACTGACGGCCTTTGCCTTTGGCGCTTCGTTCTCCGGCCTTTCGGGCGCTATCTTCGCTTCGTATGTCGGTTCCATTTTCCCCCACAGTTTCAACCTGCTGATTTCCATCAACGTGCTCTCGCTCATCATCGTGGGTGGCGTGGGAAGCCTGCCCGGCGTGGTGGTCGGCTCGATGGCGTTGGTGGGGCTGCCCGAACTGCTGCGAGAATTTGCCGAGTACCGGATGCTGATGTACGGCCTGGCATTGATTGCCATGATGCTGCTCAAGCCCGAGGGCTTCTGGCCGGAACCCATTCGGAAACGCGAACTGCGCGTCGAAGAGACGGGCGATTAGGAGGCGTTTTATGGCTCCCATTTTGATTGCAAAAGGTGTGACGAAACGGTTTGGCGGGTTGGTGGCCGTCAACAGCCTGGATTTCACCATTGAAGCCGGCAGCATCGCTGCGGTCATTGGTCCGAATGGTGCGGGCAAGACCACCTTCTTCAACTGCATCACTGGCTTCTACACGCCCGAAGAAGGGCAAATCATCTTCGACGGCCACGAAATTCAGGGCTTCCGGCCCGATCGGGTAACGCGCATGGGAATTGCCCGCACTTACCAGAACATCCGGTTGTTTGCCAACATGACGGCGTTGGAAAATATCATGGTGGGGCGGCACCCGCTGATGCATCATAACTGGTGGGATGCAATCTTGCACACGCCCCGCTACCGCAAGGAAGAAAAAGAAGCCCTGGAAGAGGCCCAGCGACTGCTCAATTTCGTGGGGCTGAGCGGTTTGGGCGACCAACTGGCTCGCAACCTGCCCTACGGCGCACAACGGCGTCTGGAAATTGCCCGTGCCCTTGCCAGTAAACCTAAACTCTTGTTGCTGGATGAGCCGACCGCTGGTATGAACCCCAACGAGACTGGCGAGATGATTCGCTTCATCCGCCACCTGCGGGATGAACTCGGCTTGAGCATTTTGCTCATTGAGCACGATATGAAAGTGGTGATGACCATCAGCGAGAAAATCGCGGTGATGGACTTTGGTAAGAAGATTGCCGAGGGCAAACCCGAAGAAATTCAGCGCAACCCGCGGGTGATTGAAGCCTACCTGGGGCGGGGGGCTGCCTCTGGTTTGGGAAGCAGCCAGGCCGCGGCAACGGCGTAAAGGAGTGCGCTTATGGCTATGCTTGAACTTCACGACGTCCATTCCTTCTACGGCAACATTGAGGCCCTCAAAGGCATTTCGTTGACCGTGGAAAAAGGCGAAATCGTGACCCTGATTGGCGCGAACGGCGCGGGCAAAACCACCACCCTGCGCACCATCACGGGCCTCATCAAGCCGCGTCAGGGCACGGTCATTTTGGAAGGCGAAGACCTGACGACTTTCAAGCCCCATGAAATCGTTTACAAAGGTGTGTCGATGGTGCCGGAAGGCCGCGGTATCTTTGCCCGCTTGACGGTGGCCGAAAACCTCGACCTGGGCGCTTACAGCCGCAACGACAAACAAGGCATCAAAGCCGACCTGGAACGAGTTTACGAACTCTTCCCCCGCTTGAAGGAACGCCGCAATCAGGTGGCGGGCACGCTTTCGGGTGGTGAGCAGCAGATGCTTGCTATCGGCCGCGCGCTGATGGCGCGCCCCCGTTTGCTGTTGCTGGACGAGCCTTCGATGGGCCTTGCGCCGGTGCTGGTCGAACTCATCTTCGACACCATCGTGGATATCAACAAGCAAGGCACAACCATCTTACTGGTCGAGCAAAACGCGCTCATGGCGCTTTCCATTGCCCACCGCGGCTACGTGCTCCGCACGGGCGAAATTGTGCTGGCCGATACGGCTGAAAACCTGCGCACTAACGAAATGGTGCAGAAGACTTACCTCGGCATGGAATGAACCATCGCTTCTCCGTGGTACAATGCGCGGGCTGGCCCCGCGCATTTGCCTTTAAAGGCGCTGGCGTGGAGGGCGCCTTGTGTTCCCATAAACTGTGGAGGATGTATGCTCGACCGTGACGCGCTGCTCATCGATCTCAAGGGGGCCGCCCGCATTGGCAGCCCCGAAGCCCTCGACCTGGCCCTGGAAGGGCTGGCGGCGTGGAAGGCGTTTACAGCGAATGCCCGCCTGGCCTCCGAGGATGTCGCCCGCGTGCTGGTGCCGTTGGGCGAGGTGCTGGCTGCTCCAACGGTGCCCGCGGCTTATTTGCGCTCCCTGGCCGAACACCCGCTTGCCGGCGGGCGGGCGCTGGCCGCGGTGGCGCTCACTTTGCGATACCTGCGGGGGGAAGCCGCGTGGTCGGCCTTGCTCACCCGCCTGGCGGGCGACAGGCGGGCTGAGGTGCGTTTTGCCCTGGCGACGTCCCTTGGGCAGCATGGCCGCGATGAGCACTTTCCCGCGGCGGCTGCTTTGCTGAAGGCCTGGCTGGACCCCGCACGAGGCCCCCGCGTGGGGCAAACGGCCCTCCAGGCTGCAGCCGTGCTGGCGCAGCCCTATCCTCGCCAGGTGCTTTCCCTGCTCGCGCGACTCACGCCCGCCCAGGTGGTTCATCCTGAGGTGCAGCGGCCGTTGGCGGAGGCCCTGAAGCAGGTGGGCGCCTTCGGCACGGATGAAGACAAAACGGCGCTGGCGCAACTGTTGGCGAGATGGCTTCAAGAGAGCGGCGGTGAAGCGGCTCGGCTCGTTTTGCAGGTGCTGCATGCCGGCTGGGCGCGTCAGGCGCCTGAGCAGACCTTGGCATTGCTCGATGCCGTGGAAGCCACGGGCGGCGCGTCGCGCCTCTCGCGGCGCACTCGCGCCTTCATTCGCCGCGCCGCGGGGATGGAAAGCGAAAGATGATCACCCTTGGCGTTATTGCCGACACCCACGTCCCCGACCGGGCCCGCGCCGTGCCGCCCGAGGCGCTGGAGATCTTTCGGCAGGCTGGCGTCGCGGCAATTTTGCACGCTGGCGATGTCATTCGCCCGTCGGTGCTGACCACGCTGGAAGCCATTGCGCCCACCTATGCCGTGCGGGGCAACCGCGACTGGTATTTCCTGCGGCGCTTGCCATCGCGGCGGGTGTTGCAGTTTGAAGGGGTGCGTGTGGGCATGTGCCACGGTCATGGCTCTTTCCGGCGCTATTTGGGGGATAAGTGGGAGCACTTTCGCCGCGGCGCGCCGCCGTTTGCCCGTTTTGCCTATCGCGCGTTGGCTGCTTTCCCCCAGGTGGATGTGGTGGTGTTCGGCCACACCCATTACCCCGTTTGCCGTTGGGTGGGGGTTCAACTGTTGTGTAACCCGGGCTCGCCCGTGGTGCCTGCGCTGCCGGGCGTGCCGCGAGCGGTGGGCTTGTTGCATATCAATGGGCGTACCGTGTGGGGAGAACTGCGTGTGTTGGGTCAGGCGCAGGTTGAGGTATAATCCCTTCCGTTCTATCCGCTCTTTCCAGATTTGGAGGAAACAACATGTCGCGTTCGGTTCGTTTGTGGGCCAGTGGGGTGCTGGCCGTTTTCCTGATGACGCTTTTGGCCGCTTGTGGCCCTTCGACCTTCACCCTGCGCCTGCATCTCAAACAGGGCGATGTTTACAAAGTTACCACTGTGACCAACCAGCACATTTCGCAAGAAATCATGGGGCAGAAGATGACCCTTGACCAGAAAATGACAATGGAATATCGCTGGGAGGTCACCCAGGTGGCCGAGAATGGCAATACGACGGTCAAGGTGACTTATACGCGTGTGGCGATGGAGCAGGACCAGGGCGGGCAAAAACGCTCTTTTGATACTGCCAGCGGGCAGGAGCCGCCCGATTTCTTCAAGGGCCTCGATTTGCTGGTCGGCAAGTCGTTCAGCATGGAATTCACCCTCAAAGGTGAGGTGGTCAAGATTGACGGCCTGGATGAGATGTTCCGCCAGGTGGCCGAAGGGGTGGGCTTTGGAGATAAAGAATCTACCGACGCGTTTTACAAAGCGTTGACCGATTCCTTTGGCGAAGATGCCATCACCGAGCAGTTCAAGACGGCCTTTGGCGATTACCCCGATACCCCCCTCAAGGTGGGGTCCACGTGGACTACCGACTCGCAGCTCAAGGTCACTTTCCCGCTGGATGTCCATGCCACTTACACCGTGAAATCATGGCAGGATAATCAAGCGGTGATCGCGATGGAAGCCACGCTGAAGTCTGATGCTACCAAACGGGAGACAGGCCAAAACCCGCTTTTCGACGTCATCTATGACCTCAGCGGCACGCAGCAAGGCACGCTGACGGTGGATGTGGGCACGGGGCTTTTGCGCGAATCTCAGGTAACTCAGCATGTCGAAGGGAAAGTGTTGCTGGTGGACCCCAAAAGCAAAGACAACACCGATGCCCTGCCGATGCCTTTTAGCATGGATACCGACATCACCACCACGGTGGCGAAGCAAGGGCAGTAGCATTCGGAAACCGCAAAAACTTTCAGGGTGCAACTTTAATGTTGCGCCCTGAATTTGTTTAAAGGCGAGGTGGTGCCCAGGGCATAAAGCGGGGAAAACCGCGCTCTGGTCTGATGGGGGGCTTGAGGGGAGACGCCGGGCTACAGGCGGCTGGCTGCGACCACGGTCTCGGCGAGCACCGCGAGGCCGGTGCTCAGGGGGCGGGTGTGGATGAATTCCTTGAGGGTGTGTGCACCGCCTCCCGTGGTCAACCCCAGGCAGATGGCCGGGTAACCGCGGCTGAGGGGGATGTTCGCGTCGGTCGAGGCCACAGCCGTGCGCCCGCTGAGGCCGCGGCGGCGCAGAGCCGTTAGCGCGGCCTGCACCAGGGGATGGCTGAGGGGGAGGCTCCCCGTCGGGCGGTCACCGATGTGTTCCCAGGTGATTTCGACGCCGGGCTGGCGCGCCCGATGGGCTTCGGCTTCCAGCCTTTGGGCCAGGGCTTCCAGAGCGTCGGCATGGACGGCGCGCAGGTCAATTTCGGCGCGGGCCTCAGGGGCGATGGTGTTGATGGAAACGCCGCCGTGGAAGGTGCCGACATTGAACGAGGTTTCTCGCGGGCGCTGTTGGGCTTCCAGGCGGGTGATGAGCGCTGCCAGCGTGTGAATGGCAGAAGGCGAACCGGCATTGGCCCAGGCGTGCCCCCCTGCTGTGCGGACGGTAAGAGCATAACGCCGCACTCCCAGCGCGCGCGGGTACACCCAGCCCAGCCCCAGCCCTTCCAGCACGATGTAAGCACGGGCCTGCGCGCCAAAGCGCGCCACAATGCTTTTCATGCCTTTGAGGTTGCCTAACCCTTCTTCGCCCACGTTGGCAACCAGCCAGAGGTCGGTGGGCAGACGGCGGTTTTCGACGCGCAGCAGCCACACCAGGCCGAGCAGGGCTGCCACCGCGACGCTGTTGTCGCCAATGCCTGGCCCTGCAATGCGGTGGGCGTCGCGCTGCATGGCAAGCGGGGTGTTGGCTGGGAACACCGTATCCAGGTGTGCGGAAACCACCACTGGCCGCGCCGAGGAAGCCCCCGGCAGGCGGGCGTACACATTGCCCACCGCGTCAGTTTCTACGGCCAGCCCTTCGGCGGCAAAGCGCTCCTTCACGAAGGCCGCGCGGGCGGTTTCTTCCCCCGTGGGTGCGGGAATTTGCTGGATGGCAACAGCCAGGTCGAGCAGGCGTGGAAGCAGCGAGGGCATTGTCACACCTGACGGACATCACGCATCAGCGCCTCGGCGCGGGCGTGGAGCAAGGCGGGCAGGGTATCGGCAAGGGCAAAAACGCCCCGGGTTTCGGCAGCCAGCGTGGCCGTGGCTGCGCCACGCACGGCCGCCTGGACGGGGTCCAGGGTTTCCCGATAGGCGACCAGGAAGGCACCGGCAAAGGCATCGTCCGCGCCGGTGGGGTCGGCCACCTCGGTGGGGTAGCCAGGAATCACCCAGCGGCGGCGGGAGGTGCTTTCGTAAAGCCATACCTCGCCGCTTGCGCGCCGAATGACCACCAGTTCCACCTGCCAGTGGCCTATGGCAGTGGCCATTTCCCACAGGTCGCTGTACTGTTCGCGAAACAGCGCGGCGAGCGTGGTTTCGGGGGTGATGAGCGCGGTCAGCCCGTGCACCAGGGGGGGGATGCGCTGGGCGAAGAGGGAGGTCATGTAAGCGGGGTGGGGAGAAAGGGTGGTAAGCGGCACGCCCGCGGTGCGCAGTGTGGCGGGTAACAAATGGTGTGTCAGGAAGTCGTGGGGGCAAAAATGGGCAGCCCGTGCGTCGGCAAAATCGGGGGGCAAATCGGCCAGGCGTAGGGTGGTGGGCGTGGGTTGTTCCAGGTCGGCGCGGCGCAGGGTGTGAGGAGCGTAGTTCAGCAATTCACGGGGAAAGTCGAGCCCACGGCGGGCAAAGGCGCTGGCAGGCTGTTCGTTGCTGAGGCCGCCGTCAGGGCGATAGATGAGCACCCGGCGGGTGTCCAGCGGCTGAGGCAGAATTTTGATGCCCCGGATGTCCCACCCGCGTTGGCGAATGGTGTCCAGCCAGGTGCGAGGGAAATCTTCCCCCACGCGCGCCACCACGCCCACCTTGCCGCCCCACAGCGCCGCGCCTGCCGCGGCGTAAAGCACGCCCCCGCCAGGAACATCCAGCAGTGGTTTGCCGTGCGGTGGCAGGATGAAGTCGCGGGTCAGCGCCCCAAGAAAAAGGTAATCGGCCATGAGAGAAAGCACCAGGAAGGCCAGCAGCCGCCGCGCTGCTTTGCGGGGACAACACACAGCGAGGAGGTTCCCCGGAGAGGCTGGGGAACTTACAAGTCGATCAGGTCGCCGCGCTGGTAGCCTTCCTCACCCAGGCGCATGCGCACGTAAGAAGCATAGCGTTCCGGGTGAATGCGGCCTTCCGCGACGGCCTGACGGATGGCGCAGCCGGGTTCGTGGATGTGGGTGCAGTCGCTGAACTGGCACAGGCGCACCAATTCGCGAAATTCGGGGAAATAGCCGTCGAGTTCTTCAGGTTCGATATCCCACAGAGAAAGCGCTTTCAGCCCCGGTGTGTCGGCCACCCAGCCACCGCCCTCCAATGGGAACATTTGCCGCACCACGGTGGTGTGCCGGCCTTTGCCGGTGGCTTTGCTGATTTCCCGCACAGCCAGCCCCAGGCCGGGCTGCACCGCGTTCAACAGGCTGGATTTGCCCACCCCCGACGGCCCGGCAAACACCGAGACCTTGCCCTGCAGGTGCTCGCGCAGGGCCTCGACCCCCAGACCGGTGGCCGCGGAGGTGTAGAGCACGGGGTAGCCGATGGTTTCGTAGTGGCCGAAGAGGGCTTTGGCTTTTTCCAGCCCTACCAGGTCGGCTTTGTTGGCTACGATGAGCGCGGGAATGTCTTGTTTTTCGCTGATGACGAGGAAACGGTCCAGCATCCGCAGGCGGGGTTCGGGCTGGGCGCAGGCGAAGACGAACACGGCCTGGTCGGGGTTGGCGATGATGATTTGCTCATATTCGCCGCGCGGGGTGGGGGCCATGCGGGAAAGTTTGCGGACGCGCGGTTCGATGGCTTCGATCAGGCCAGTGCCGTCGGGCAGGCGGCGGAAGCGCACCCAGTCGCCCACAGCGACCAGGTCGCCGCGCCTGGGGCCGCGTTTGAGCCTGCCCCGCAGGCGGCAGGTGATTTCTTCGCCGTCGTCGGTATGCACGGTGTAAAAGCCCGATTGCGAGCGGATGACCAGCCCGCGGGGCAAAGCGTCGGGGGTGTTTTTGTCGTTGGGCATTTCAGGGTTTGGGGGTCGCGGTGGGGGTGCCGGTGGTTTCAGGCGTGGGGGTGCGGGTCACGCCGATTTGCGATTCCCACGGGTAGAGCGCCCGCGGTTTGCCGTAGAAGTAGATTTCCACCACGCGGCGCAAAATGGGCGCGGCCACTTCTGAGCCTTCGCCGCCATATTCCACCACCACAGCCACGGCGATGTCGGGCTTGTCTTCCCGCTGGGCGTCGGTGTAGGCTACGAACCAGGCATGGGGTTTCCCTGCCGCGGTGCTGGCTGTGCCCGTTTTGCCGTATAGCGGAATGCCGAAATTGAGAAAGCGCCAGTAGGCTGTGCCGCGCGGGTTGGCGACTACCATTCGCATCCCTTTGCGGATGATAGCCAGGTTTTCGGGGCTGACCGGCAGGTGGCCGCGCACTTTGGGTTTGAACTGTTCGACGACCTGGCCGTCAGGGCCGACGATTTTTTCCACCATTTGTGGCACGTAAAGCGTCCCACCGTTGCCCACTGCCGCGACATAGTCGGCTACCTGCAACGGGGTGACCAGCGTGGTGCCCTGCCCGATGGCCTGTTGCACGGCTTCCCGCTCGTTGGTGGGGTCGAGAATTTGCCCTGCCTCGTCGCCGATTTCGATGCCGGTGGGACTGCCCAGCCCAAAGCCGCGGGCCATTTGCGCCACGGCGTTGGGTTTGTAATGTTTGTAAAGGTCCAGCCCAATATGCCAGAAATAAGGGTTGCAGGAGCGCATCAGCCCTTCGGGCAGGTTGAGTTTGCCACTGGGGTGGAAGCCGTGGTCGTAAGTCCAGTCGTAGAGGGTCAGGCCGGGGATTTCTTTGAATTCGTAGCCGCAGTCGTAGATGGTGTCTTCCTGAAAGCGGCCACTTTCCAGCGCCGCGGCCATAGTAATGATTTTGAAAATTGAGCCTGGGGGGTAAAGGCCGTGCGTGGCGCGGTCCAACATGGGTTTGGCCGGGCTGTTGAGTTGTTGCAGCAGCGCGCCGCTGTTGAAGTTGGCGGCCTCGAAGGCGTTGGGGTCGAAGCCGGGCGAGGAAACCAGCGCGAGCACCCGCCCTGTGTCGCGTTCTAGCACCACAATGGCCCCAACGAAGCCTTTCATGGCCTGTTGGGCTTGTAGTTGCAGGTCGCGGTCGATGGTGGTGTAAAGGGTGTCGGCCGGGCGCGGCGAGGCTTTGCCTAACGCCTGAACGATGTTGCCTTTGTCGTCCACCACGTAGAGCGTGCCGCCGTTTTTGCCCGCCAGGTAAGGCTCGCCCCAGCGTTCCAGCCCCATGCGCCCGATTTTCTGGTCGACGCGGTAGCCTTTGCGGCGATATTTTGCCAGTTCGTCGGGCTGCAGGGCGCTGATGTAGCCTACACCGTGGGGGGAAACCCCGCCGCCGTAGTACCACCGCCCGGTGTAGCGGCGCAGCACGATGCCTGAATAACCGACCAGTTGCTTGTAATATTTGTCGGCCACGTCGGCGGAAACTTCGGCAATGGGCACATAGCCGCCCGGCGGGGGAGATTCGTAAGCCGCACGCAGGTAGGCGGGGCGGATGCCGGTGACGCGCCAGAGCAGGCTGAAAAGGCTGTTTTCCTGTTCCGGGTCCACTTGCCCAGCCATCAGGCCGATGGACATGGCCTCGGTTTGGGTGGCAATGACCTTGTCGTTGCGGTCGAAGATTTCCCCGCGGGCAGGCACTTGCAGGTCCAGGGCAAGGCGCTTGCCGCCGTGCAGTTCGGGAAGGATGAGCGCCTCATCCCACTGCACGCGCCAGATGCCCTTTTCGAGGCTGAGGTGCATGACGGTGTCGCGGGTGATGTCGCCCACCACCGCGCTGTGCAGCGTGACAGTGTAAGCCACCTGGGCGCTGCGGGGCGCCAGCAGCGAAGAGCGAATGCGGAAATCCACGCTTTGCAGTGCGGCGTTTTCCGCAATGTCTTTGTAATAGGCGGCGAAGTCGTCTTTGCTAATGGCGTCCTGGCTGACGGAAGTCAGCAGGTGATACATGCTGGTGTAGTCATCTTGCTGCCAGGCGCGCAGGTAGGCTTCGGCCACGACTTGCGGGTCGGGCACGTGGGTGGTGGCGATGAAGGGGGAAGGCAGCGCCGTGGGCCCCGACGGCGTGCCGGTGCCCGGCGGCGTACAGGCCACCAGAAGCACTGCTGCAAGCAAAAAGAGCGACAACGCAGAAAGGAACCGAAAGCGGGACATAGGCACTCCAGCCGCGGGAGGGCATTTTTGCGGTTTTCAGGGGCCTGCATTGCCGAAGGTTTGGCCGCAGGCAGGGAACGCACCTTCACAATTGTACCCCAAAGCCGCGGTGCAGCGGGCGGGAGTGTTTTCCGCGGGGGAAGCCCCTAACGCGCGCAACATGCAGGCCAACGTGCACAGCGGCAGGCCAACGACGTTGGCATAGCAGCCCTCAATACGCACCACGGGCGAAAAACCGCGGTTTTGAATGGCATACGCGCCGGCTTTGTCCATCGGGTCGCCGCTGGCGACGTAAGCGGCGATTTCTTCGTCGGTGAACGCGCGCATGAACACCGCGGTGCGCTCCACCGCGGTTTCCAGGCGGCCCGTGGCCGCGTCCAGCACGGCCACGCCGGTGAGCACCGCGTGCTCACGCCCGCGCAGGCGGCGCAGCATGGCCGCGGCCTCGGCTTCGTCGGCGGGCTTGCCCAAAATCTCGTCGCCGTCCACCACCGCGGTATCGGCGGCGACGACCCAGCGCATCGCCCCTCGCCCTCTGGGAGAGGGGGTGGGGGTGAGGGCATTCTGTGATGAGGTTGGTGGTTCTGCCGACGCGGTGCGCTGCCTTTCGCTCCCACGTCCTTCGACTTTGGGCGTCGCTGCGCTCCGCCCTCCGCTCAGGACGTGGGTGAGCGCGCGCACTTTAGCCGCGGCCAGGCGGCGCACATAGACTGCAGGGGCTTCGTGGGGCAGCGGGGTTTCGTCTATATTCGCGGACGCGGCCTGCACCGGCAGGCCCAGCAGTTTGATCAGTTCCCGCCGCCGCGGCGATTGGGAAGCCAGCAAAATGCCTTCCGCAATGCTCATGCCGCATCCTCCAGCAGCAGCCGCGCCGCTCGCCGCCCGATTTCCACCGCAAAGTTGGTGCCCCTATCCCACGGGTACACCTGATACATGCTCGCGAGGTAAAGCCCCCGCACCGGGGTGCGGATGGCCGGAATGTTGCGGCTGTGGTTCACCAGCGGCACCGGCTGGGCATAGCGGGTGCGGTAAAGCCACGCGCCTTCCACCCACTCTTCGCGGAAATCGGGGTTGATGCGCTTCAGCGCGGGCAGGTAAATCGCCAGCAGTTCCTCTTTGCTGAGGCCAAAATACTCGTGGTCGGGCGGCAGGTAATCGCCCACGTAGGCAATGTGCGCCCCGCCGAAGTTTTCCGGCGGCACGAAGTTAGTGTGGTCCACCAAAATCAGGAAGGGGAAGCCTGCCTGCTTGGGGATGTTGTACCAGTAGTACCCCTCGCGGGAAAGCGGGTGCTTGAGCGCGAGGGCAATCGCCAGCGCGCCCATGTTCTTCAGGCCGCGAATGCCGGCGAGGTAATCTTCGGGCAGGTCGGGTGCGAGGTCGGCGAAGATGCGGGGCGGCATGGCGGCCAGTACGCGATCATAGGTTTCGGGTGCGCGGCCTTCGGCTTCTACCTGGAAGCCGCCCGCGACGGCCTGCACGCGACGGACGCGGGCTTCGTAGTGGAAAACCGCCCCGCGGGCTTCCAGTTGGGCGGCGAAATCATCGGCGAAGGCCTGGAAGCCGCCCTCGTAGGTGCCCAGGCGCGGCGTGCGGGCATGAATGCGCGCCCAGAACCACGCCATATTGACTTCCTGATAGTAGGGGCCGAACTTGCCGATGAGCAGCGGCTCCCACAGGGCGCGGTAAGCGCGCTCGCCCAAGGCGCGGCGCAGCCATTCGTGCGCGGTGTGGCGTTCCAGCGGCTTCCAGAAGGGCGTGAGGCGCAAATACACGCCCACCAGCCCGAAGCGGATTTTGTCGGGCCAGCTCAGGCCGGGGTAGGCGAGCACCGCGAGGGCGGAATCAAAGGGGTAGAATTTGCCCTGGTGGTACACCACCGTGGTGGGGCGGGGAAAACGCACCTTGCTTTCCAGGCCGAGTTCCTTGATCAGGCCAAGGACGTGCCTGTCAGAAGCGAACCAGTGATGGTAGAAATATTCCAGGCTCCACTGCCAGCCGGGCTGGCGGAAGCCGGAAGCCAGGCCGCCGGGTTTGTCCGCGGCTTCGTAGATGGTGACGTCGTGGCCGGCTTTCAGCAGGTCGTGAGCGGCGCTCAGCCCGGCAAAGCCGGCACCTAAGATGGCGATACGCATGGGGTAGTCCTGTAGTTGGGGTAGTCAGTTAGTCAGGGTGGTCGTTTGGTCGGGCGTCCTGAGCGGAGGGCGGAGCGCATCGACGCCCGAAGTCGAAGGACGAGATGGCAGAAAATGGAGCGGAACGGCACGCGACGTGCTTCGACTGTGCTCAGCACAGGCGCTTCGGCTGCGCTCAACATATGCGCTTCGACTTCGCTCCCGTTGGTCACTCCGCTCAGCGCGTTTCCACGTCCTGAGCGGAGGTGCGAGCTGCAGGCGAGCACCGAAGTCGAAGGACGGTGCACGCCTCACCGCCTGAAAAAGTGCCAGACGAAGCGGCGGGGGTCGGGGCGGGGGCGGTGCAGGTCGCCGAAGGCCGCGCGAGCCGCGGCGCGCAGTTCAGCCACGATGGCGGCGTGCTCGTCGTCGGGCAGGCCCCAGTAGGGCGTGAACTGGCGGGTGCTTACGCTTTCCAGCACGTCCGCTGGCACCACGGTTTTCTGCCAGCGCGCGGCTTCTACCGTGTGGGGTGTGCCCCAGCGCGCGGCCAGCGCGGCCACGATTTCGGGGTAATCGCGCCACATGGGCGCGTGCAGATCGTGGCCGCGGGCGGCCAATGCCTGCCGCCACGCGTGCAGCGTCCAGCCGATGGGCGCGGCGGGGTCGTGGTCAATGTAACCTAAGGCAAACGAGCCGCCCTGGGCAAGCACCCGTCGGATTTCGCCCAGCGCGGCGGGCAGGTCGGCCACCAGGTGCAGGGTGTGCACGCTGAACACCGCGGGGAATGCGGCATTGCGGAACGGCAGGTGCATCGCGTCGGTCAGCACCGGCTGCGGAAAAGCCGCGCCCGCAGGCCGTTTGGCGCGCAGGTGGGCGAGCATTTCCGGCGAGAGGTCAGCAGCCACGACCCAGAAACCGCGCGCGGCCAGCGGCAGGGCGAGGCGTCCGCTGCCCGCGCCCACATCCAGCACCCGCGCACCCTCGGGCAGGCGCGCGGCCAGCGCCGCCACGATGGCTTCCTGCACGCCGGGCGGCAGGCTGCGGCTTTGGTCGTAGTGCCGGGGATCGCCGTGAAAGGCAGTATCCACCCTGGGTGCTCCTGGGGTTGCAAGGACGGTGGGGTCAGGGCTCCGACGAGGGTTTGGGGGCTTCGTCGGGAGACTGCTGAGCGGCCTGCTTGCGTCGGCGTGGCCGTAGCAGCCACAGCACCGGCCCCGAAAAGGCATAGACGAGGAACATCAACGGCAGCACCAGCGTGGGCTCGGCCGCAATGGCCGCGAAGCCCACCGCGATGCCTGCCGTGGCATAGAAGGCTTGCTTGCGGTTGAGCCGCACGGTTTTGAAACTGTAATAGGGCAGGGTGCTCACCATCAGGAAAGCCAGCAGCGGCACCGCGATGAAAAACAGGGTCGCGCGGGTTTGCTCATCCAGGGCATAGCGGGTGGAAAGCAACACCAGCCCGCCGAGGGTGCCCGAGGCCGTGGGCGTGGAAAGCCCCTGGAAATAGGTGTTGGCTTTCCCGGGTCTGGTGGTGGTGTTGTAGCGCCCCAGCCGCAGCGCGGCGCCGGCAGCGAACAGGAAGGCGACGATCCAACCATAGCGGTCGTAGCGTTGCAGGGCATAGAGGTAAGCCAAAGTGGCGGGAGCGACGCCGAAAGAGAGCGAGTCGGCGAGCGAGTCGTATTCCACCCCGAAGTCGCTGGAAGAGCCGGTCAGTCGGGCGAGGGGGCCGTCCACGAAATCGAACAGCATGGCGACATAAATCAGCGCCGCAGCGCGGGTATAGTGGCCGCCGATGCCCGAGACCAGCGAAGCAAAGCCGAGAAAGAGGTTGCCGGTGGTGAACAGGCTGGGCAGCAAAGAAATGCCCTGCCGACGGCGCGCAGCACGTTTGGGCATGGTTTACTCCCGAGGCAGGAAGGCAAGTGGAGTTTCGCCAGCGCGGACCTTGTGGCCGAGCGCGACCAGGGGTTCGGCTTCCAGCGGCAGATAAACTTCCACGCGTGAACCGAAGCGAATCATCCCCAGGCGCTCGCCGCGCTGGAAGGTTTCCCCTGCGGCGATGAACGGCACAGTACGGCGGGCGATGGCGCCCGCGACCTGCACCATCAGCACCCGCTTACCGTCATCGCGCAGCAGGTAGTAGTAGCGGCGCTCGTTGCGGGTGATGGCTTCGGCTTCGTAGGCGCGCAGGAAAGCGCCCGGCCGGTGTTCGATGGCTTCCAGCGTGCCGGTGACCGGGGCGCGGTTGACATGCACGTCGAGCACGCTCATGAAGATGCCAACTTGCCAGGCTTCCCCTTTCAGCCAGCGGGGCTCGAAGGTGCGCTTGAGCACGATGACCGTACCATCGGCGGGGGAAACCACGAGGTCGCGCGGCGCTGGGGGCCTGCGGTCGGGGTCGCGGAAGAAATAGGCCACCCCCGCAGCCGCGAGTGCACTGGCCGCTGCCGTCTTGCGGAAGCCCAGCAGCCCTAAAGCCGCAGCCAGGGCGGTGGGGGCCAAAATGAACGGCGTGCCTTCTCGGTTGATGCGCATGGGGTTTTCTCCTCAGAAGCAAGGGGACAGGCGAAGTTATTGCCCTTCTGCTACGGCGCGTTTGAGGTCGTCGAAAGAGGTCATCCACGCCATGCGATGCACGAAATCGGCCAGGGTAGGGCTTTGGGCGCGCAACTGGCGCACGGCTGCACCGACGGGGTCGTTGCCCGCGGCGCCGCCGGGCACGTCGGCATAGGCGCCGTAGAAGGCAAAATAAGCCTGGTTGAGTTTGCGGATGTGATAGCCGTGTTCCCAGAAGAACTTGCGGCGTTGTTCCATGTAGGCTTCGGCTTCTTCCACTTTGCCTTCGGCAAGCAACTGGTCGACGTGCACGCGCGTTTTGCGCATTTCGGCGCGAAAATCGAACGCCGGCGGGGAAGAAGGCTGCTGAGGCCGGCTGGAAGGCGGCGGCGCTGGCGGCGGCAGTAATTCGGGGTAGAACGTCGCCAGCACCTGATGCCCGATTTCTTTGCCCACGATGTTGGCCGTGGTCTCGTTCATCGTCCGCAGGGCGGGGGTGTGGTCGTAGAGCATGCCGAGGGGGTGCCAGTCGAGGTAATTGTGGGTCCATTCGTGGGCGATGGTGTCTACCAGCCAGGGGAAGTTGTCGGTTTCCATCACCATGGTAGGGTAAACGCCCACCCCGCCGATGGGCACCACCAGGGTGGACACGTCGAGCGCGTGGGCCACGGCGTCTTCCAGTTGCACTTGCTGGTCGATGCTCAGGTCGGGCTTGAGGGAGATGTTGGCAATCTGGCGGATTTCGGTGCGGGGGGAAACGATGAGCGCCATCGGCACCGGCGTGGTGCGATACATCACTGGCGGCGTAGGTTGCCCCAAGAAAGCGAGCCCGTTTTGGGCGAGCGTGGCGCTGATTTGGGCCTGGAGCACTTGCTCGGCCAGAGGGGCCAGCCAGGCGCTGCGGGCGCGCTCGTCGGCCAGGCGGCTGCGTAGCGATGCGACCAGCGCGGTATCAACGCCGTTGGGGTTGGCCAGCGCGTCGGCCAGACGGGCCTGCGTGTGGCCGATTTCGCCCATCAGTTGCACGTAATCGAGCACCACCTGGCGGTCGGCGGTGGCGGGCATCAGCCGCTCTGCGCCCAGCGCCCCAGCGAAGAGTTTGGTCTCCCACGCCTGCCACAACCACTCGCCGTAACTGAATTCCAGCGGGCGGGTGAAGGCATGGATGCGCGCCATACGGTCGGAGGCCGCGACCTGACTCTGGGTGAGGAACGGAATGAGCAGGAGGATGACGGCCAAATTGGCAAGGCGTTTTGGACGGCGCATGGGGTGATTTTACCGCGTTTTTGGGGGCTGCGACGGGAAGGCTGAAAGGGGGAGCACTCATAAGTTGTAGAATCAGGCAGCAAGGGGCCAGCCGGTGGTGGGAGACCAAGCATCGCTCAACCAGGCTGCTCGCGCTTTGGCGGTCATTTCAGCCCCGTATGGCGTCCATCGAGCACCGGCTCGTTTGAGCC
>DRMV01000013.1 GCA_011322445.1 Chloroflexota bacterium
ACACGAAAATAGTCCGGGCTGGCTGGTTTTGTGTTAGGATTTCTGCGCATGGCGTAACCTCGCTAAAGTGGTTTTGGGACACCCTTTTTAGCAGGTTACGCCTTCTTTTTCAACTCCTTTCCGATTTTTCGGATAGAGTCTAAGTGTCAGGTGCCACGCCACCAGGTAACGAAGTAACCGCGTAACTAAGCAATCTAACCAGGCAACCATTTTCAGGAGGTTTTCCATGCCTTTCAAGCCCGTTTCCCCCCAAGTCAACCTGCCCGAAGTGGAAGAACGCCATCTCAAGTTCTGGCGCGAGTACGACATCTTCCACAAAACCGAGGAAACCCGCCGCGGCAAGCCGGAGTTTGTATTCTACGAAGGCCCCCCCACAGCCAACGGCAAGCCAGGCGTGCACCACGTCCTCGCCCGTTCCTTCAAGGACATCTTCCTGCGCTATCGCGTGATGCGCGGCTACCATGTCATTCGCCGCGGTGGCTGGGATACCCACGGCCTGCCCGTGGAAATCGAGGTCGAGAAGAAACTCGGCTTCACCAGCAAGCGCCAGATCGAAGCCTACGGCGTGGCAAAGTTCAACGAACTCTGCCGCCAGTCGGTGTTCGAATACATTCAGGATTGGGAAAAACTCACCGAGCGGATTGCCTTTTGGGTTGATTTGGAAAACGCGTACGTCACCTACCACAACGAATACATTGAAAGCGTGTGGTGGATTTTGAAGCGCTTTTGGGAACAGGGGTTGATTTACCGCGGTCACAAGGTGGTTACCTACTGCCCCCGCTGCGGCACGCCCCTCGCCGACCACGAGGTCGCGCTGGGCTACAAAGATACCGAAGACCCCTCGGTTTACGTCCGCCTGCCCCTGAAGGACGAGCCGAACACCGCCCTGCTGGTGTGGACGACCACCCCATGGACGCTCCCGGCCAACGTTGCGGTGGCCGCCCACCCCGAGGTGACCTACGTCAAGGTCAAACGCGCCCTGCCCAACGGCGGCGAGGAATTCCTCATCGTCGCGCAGCCGCTGCTGGAAAAGGTTTTCCGCGATGAAGACGTTGAAATTGTGGCCGAATTCCCCGGCAAAGCCCTGGACGGCAAACGCTACCAGCCCCTTTTCACCTTCGTGCCGCCCGACAAGCCCGCACACTTCGTGGTGCTGGCCGATTTCGTTACCACCGAAGACGGCACCGGCCTGGTGCACATGGCGCCCGCGTTCGGCGCGGACGACATGGAAATGGCCCGCAAATACGACCTGCCGGTCATCAACACCGTCAAGCCCGACGGCACCATCGTGGACGCGGTGCGCCCGTGGGCGGGCATGTTCTTCAAGGACGCGGACCCGCTCATCATCGAAGACCTGCAAAAGCGCGGCCTGATGTTCCGCGCCGAAACCTACACCCACAGTTATCCCTTCTGCTGGCGCTGTGGCACGCCCCTGCTTTACTACGCCCGCCCGACGTGGTACATCCGCACCACCGACCGCAAAGACCGCTTGGTGGCGCTCAACGAAAAAATCAACTGGGTGCCCCAGCACATCAAGCACGGGCGCTTCGGCAACTGGCTGGAAAACAACATCGACTGGGCCCTGGGGCGGGAACGCTACTGGGGCACGCCCCTGCCCGTGTGGCAGTGCCAGGAATGCGGCCACCAGCACGCCGTCGGTTCCGTGGCCGAACTCTCGGAAATGGCCGGACGCGACCTCAGCGACCTCGACCTGCACCGCCCGTATGTGGACGAAGTGACCCTGGCCTGCCCCAAGTGCGGCGGCGAAATGAAGCGCGTGCCCGAACTCATCGACGTCTGGTTCGATTCGGGCGCCATGCAGGTCGCGCAGTGGCATTATCCCTTTGAAAATCAGGAAATCTTCAAGGAACAGCACCCCGCGGATTACATTTGTGAAGCCGTTGACCAGACCCGCGGCTGGTTCTACTCCCTGCATGCCATCAGCACCCTGCTCTTCGACGATGTCGCCTTCAAAAACGTGGTTTGCCTGGGGCTGATTCTGGACGAAAACGGTTTCAAGATGTCCAAATCCCGCGGCAACATTGTCGACCCGTGGGACGTCCTCAACGTCCACGGCGCGGACGCGTTGCGCTGGTACTTCTACACCGCCGGCCCCCCCGGCGACAGCAAGCGGTTTTCCCTCAACCTGGTGGGCGGCACGGTGCGCCGTTTCTCCCTCACCCTGTGGAACGTCTACGCGTTCTTCACCACCTACGCCTCGCTGGACGGCTGGGAACCCAGCGCGGCAACCGAACCCGCTTACACCGAACTCGACCGCTGGCTGCGCTCGGAACTGCACGCACTGACCAAAACCGTGACCGAGGCTTACGAAGCCTACGATGCGCTCAATGCCACCCGTCCGGTGGAAGCCTTCGTGGAGCGGCTTTCCAACTGGTATCTGCGCCGCAGCCGCCGCCGCTTTTGGAAGAGCGCGTCGGACGCGGACAAGCACGCCGCGTACAGCACCCTCTACGAAGCCCTGGTCACGGTGGCGAAACTCATCGCCCCCGCGATGCCCTTCATGGCTGAGGAACTCTACCAAAATCTGGTGCGCCCCGTCACACCCGACGCGCCCGAATCCGTCCACCTGGCCGACTGGCCTGCCTGCGACGAAACCGCCATCGACGAAACCCTGAACCGCGAAATGGCGCTGGTGCTCAAACTGGTTTCCTTAGGGCACGCCGCCCGCAACAAAGCAGGCATCAAAGTGCGCCAGCCCTTGCAGGAAGCCGCGTTCGCGGTGGGCCGCGCCAGTGAGCAGGATGTGGTCACCCGCTACGCCGACCTGCTGGCCGACGAACTCAACGTCAAGCGCGTGCGCGTGCTCAGCGGTCAGGGCGAGGCGGTTTCCTACCGCCTGAAGCCCTTGCCCAAACAGTTGGGGCAGAAATACAAAGGCTTGTTCCCCAAAGTGCGGCAGGCCATTCTGGCTTTGGACGCGGAAACCGCTGCACAGCGCTTGCTCGCGGGCGAGCCGGTGGCCGTGGAAGTCGAAGGCCAGACCTGCGAGATTTTGCCCGACGAGGTGGAAGTCATCATGGAAGCCCACGGCGGCCTGACCGTGGCTTCCGAAGGCGCTTATCTGGCCGCGCTGAACACCGAGATCACCCCCGAACTGCGGCAGGAAGGCCTGGCGCGCGACTTCGTGCGCTGGGTGCAGAATGCACGCAAGGAAGCCAACCTTGACCTCGCCGACCGCATCCGGTTGACCTACCAGGCGCCCGAAGAGATTGCTGCAGCCGTGGAAGCCTTTCGCGATTACATCATGGGCGAAGTGCTGGCCGTGGAAATGGCCGCCGCCACCCCGCCCGAAGGCGCGTTCACTACCGAAGCCGCGGGCGGCAAAGTCGTTCTCGGCATTCAGAAAGCCTGAGAGGCTCTCCGCGAAAAATCTTGCCGTAAGGGCAGCGCGAGCCTCACCGCGCAAAGCAAGCCTTCTTACCCTGAGTTGCGGATAAGTGCGTTGAGTGGAGAGTGTGGAGCATTGCGCTGCCCTTGGCCTTTTGTGCTGAGCGGAGCGACCAACGGGAGCGAAGTCGAAGCACGAAAGATTGTCCGAAAAGCGCCAATGCCGTCATGGCGAGACCGAATAGGCCTCGCCATGACGCGTTTTAGAGCCATTGCCGGGTGCCCCTACGATGTTTTTAAGGGCCACTTCCCATTGTGGACCGCAACGATTTCCGCGATGATGCCCACAGCAATGGCTTCGAAAGAGGCCCCCACTTTGAAGCCTACCGGCCCGTGGATGCGCGCCAATTCGTCCTCGCCGAAACCCAATTCCCGCAAAGCATCCCTGCGGGCAGCCTGGGTGTGGCGGGAACCCAGCAGGCCGATGTAACCGACAGGGCTGCGCAGTGCTGCGGCCAGCGCCGGCACATCGAATTTCGGGTCGTGAGCCAGCGCCACGACGGCGTCGGTGGGGCGCAGGAAGGTGGGGATAAGGGCTTCCTGGGGCCAGGCGCGAACCACTTCGTCGGCGGTGGGAAAGCGCTCGTGGGTGGCAAACGGGGTGTGGGGGTCGATGACGCGCACGTGGTATCCCGCGACCGTCGCCAGCCGTGCCAGCAACTGGGCCAGATGCACCGCGCCCACAATGTTCAGCGTCGGCGGCGGGACGAACGTTTGCACGAAGCATTCCCCCTGGGGCGTCGTGCGATGGGCGGCCTGGGGTCCAGGGAATGCACCTTCCAGCGCGGCGGCCAGGTCGAGGTTGCCTTCCTTTCGGCCATCTTCCCACGCGAGAAGATGGCCGTGCCCCTCAAGGGAGGTCACCAGCGCGACGGTTTCCCCCTGGCGCAAGGCGGTGAGCAAGCGCGCATGCACGTCGGTAAATAAGGAAACGTGCACTGCGATTTCACCGCCGCACGTCAGCCCTACTTCCCACGAGCCTTCGTCGGTCATGGTGAAGTGCAGCGTATGGGCGGCTTTGCCCGCCAGCAGTGCTTGGGCTTCCTGCACCACGGCGCTTTCCACACATCCGGTGCTGACCGAGCCGGCGATCTTTCCTGAAGCGGTCACGGCCAGCCACGAGCCGACCGGCCGCGGCGCCGGGCGTTGGGCTTGAACCACTACGGCCAGCGCGATGCGTTCCCCGGCGGCGTGCCATTGTTCCAGTTCCGACAAAATTTCTCGCATGGGCGTATCTCCTGAAGGCCTTTTTGAGGGTAATTGTACCGCTTCCGGGCCATCTGGGCGGCCTGTGTGTAGAAATGCCCAATTTTTCTGGATAAAAATGGGTGGGCCCGCTTGCTGGGACGCTTGAAAAGGCATTTGGAGGTGGGCTGGGGCCAGGGAAACCCCCTCCGCGATAAATTTACTTGCTGGAAACCGCAAAAACGGCTATACTTACGCCCGACGTAATCCCTTTCTCTCTTCAGGAGGAGCAAGATGCGCAAGAAACTCTTCATCTTGGTTGCTATGCTCTTGATTGCCGTGGTGGCGCTGGCTGCCTGCGGCACGCAGAGCTCGGCAACGCAGGCCCCGGCTGCCACTCAGGCACCCGCGGCGACCGAAGCACCGGCCGCGACGGAGGCTCCTGCGGCAACCGAAGCACCCGCAGCCACCGAGGCTCCCACTCAGGCGCCGACCGAGGCTTCTAAAGAACTCGACTGCGCCAGCCCTGATGTCTTCTGCGTGGGCCTGGTGACCGACGTCGGCCAGATCGACGACAAGTCCTTCAACCAGTCCGCCTGGGAAGGCGTCAAAGAGGCCAAGGCCAAGGGCATTGCCGACAAAATCGACTACATCGAGACCACTGACGCCAAAGACTACGCGACCAACATCCAACTGTTCGCCGACAATGGCTACGACGTCATCGTGACCGTGGGCTTCGCGCTGGGTCAGGCCACCGATGAAATGGCCCAGAAGTACCCGGACATCAAGTTCATCGGCGTTGACCAGTTCCAGGCTCAGCCGGTGGCGAACGTGGCTGGTTTGATCTTCCACGAAGATCAGGCTGGCTTCCTCGCCGGTGCGCTGGCTGCGATGCTGACCAAGACCAACACCATCGGTGCTGTGTTGGGCACCAACCTGGTGCCGCCGGTTGTGGCCTTCAAGGAAGGCTATGAGAATGGCGCGAAGTACATCAAGCCCGACATCAAGATCATCTCCACCTACCACCCCGGTGGGTTGGACAACGCCTTCACCGACCCCGAATGGGGCGCCGCGACGGCTAAGCAGGCGATGGACCAGGGCGCAGACGTTATCTTCGGTGCTGGCGGCAAGACCGGTAACGGTGCCCTCATCGAGGTGGCTTCCGTTGCCAAGTCCGGCAAGCAGGTGTACTGCATCGGCGTGGACACCGACCAGTGGCTGACCGTGCCCGAGGCGCACCCCTGCCTGGTGAGCAGCGCGATGAAGCTGATCACCCCTGGCGTGTTCGACCTGATCAAGCTGGCGAAAGACGGTAACTTCCCCAGCGGGAATTACTACGGCAAGACCGGCTTGGCCCCCTTCCATGACTTCGACAGCAAGATCCCGCAGGAAGTCAAGGACAAGCTGAACGAAATCCGCAAGGGCCTGCTGGACGGTACTATCTCCACCGGCTACAAGCCCGGCGGGTAAATCATCCCTCGCTGGTATAGCAAAAAAGCCTGACAGGAAAACCTGTCAGGCTTTTTTCTTCTTTTCTTTTGCTTGCTTGGGGCTTACCACACCAGCCGCGGGCGTCCGGGGCCACCCAGCCGGACTTTGGCCGGGTCGTCGGGCCACACGCCGGGCACGGGTTTTCCACAGCGGGGGCAGGTGCCTTCCGCAGTGATGTGATATGCCTCAATGATATAGCCCCACCGCTTGATGAGCGGCGCGCCGCAGTGCGGGCAAAGGGTGTGCTCATATTCGCCAACATGCCCCGGCAGGTTGCCGGCATACACAAAGTGCAGGCCGGCTTCCTGGCCGATTTCGGCGGCCCTGATGAGGGTTTCCACCGACGTGGGCGGCGGCTCGGTCATTTTGTAGTCGGGGTGGAATGCGGTAACATGCCACGGAATGTTGGGGGAAACCGAGGCAATGAAGCGCGCTGCGTCCATCAGCATGTCTACGCTGTCATTGTAGCCGGGAATTACCAGCGTCACGACTTCAACCCAAAAGCCCATCTCATGTGCTGCCCGAATGGTGTCGAGCACCCGGTTGAGATTGCCGCCGAGTTTGTGATATTCCCGCGGGTTCATGGTCTTGAGGTCGACTTTGTAGCCATCCAGCCACGGTTTGAGGAACGCCAGTGCCTCGGGCGTGGCATGGCCGTTGGAGACGAACACGGTTTTCAGGCCATGCTGTTTTGCCAGCCGGAAGATGTCGACCGCCCACTCGATGGAGATCAGCGGCTCGTTGTAAGAAGAAGCAATGGTAGAAGCCCCGGCACGCAGTGCAGCCTGGATGATTTCTTCTGGAGTGGTGCGGCGGATGAAACGCCCGGCAATGTCGGCCGCCGGGTCGCGCAGGGCTTGTGAGGTCAACCAGTTTTGGCAAAAAGAGCAATGCATGTCGCAGCCTAACATGCCGAAAGTGAGGGCGTCTGAGCCGGGCATGAAGTGATAGAAAGGCTTTTTTTCAATGGGGTCGGCTTGCAACCCGGCCACGTAGCCCCACGGCACCATCAACTTGCCGTCGCGGTTGAACCGCACCTGGCAGACCCCTCGCCGCCCTGGCTTGATGACGCAACGGTGACCGCACGCCAGGCACCGCACGCTGCCATCTTCCAGCGTTTCGTAGAGTTTCCCTTCGACGGTCAGGCTATCCAGCAAGTCTCCCAGCGTGGTCATGACGCACCTCCTCCGCGCGTGCAGAGAGCCGGGTTAGTGCATGCCGTTTTGCCACAAAAGGAATTCCCGCAAAATCGAGCCGCCCACGAATTCCCGCAGGAGGGAATCGTCGGGCACGAGGGAGGCATCGAGGGGGACGAACCATTCCAGCAGCGAGAGCAGGCGTTTGGCTTCGATGTGGGCAGGAGTGTGGTGGGGCACCTGAAGCAGTAACGGCACTGCAAACGGCTTGAGCACGGCCAGTTCATACACCAATGCCGAGTTGAACATCACGTCGGCTTCTTCCTGGAAGGGGAAAATCCAGCGCTTCTCGCCCCGCCGGACGGCTTCCCAACGGCCGATGGTGTCTTCGGCGGTGTAGCCACGGTCGCGGGCGTCGCGCACGATGCGCCGGATGAGCCGCGTATCGGTGGTGGAAACCCGATTGTGGCAGTCCAGGTTGAGTTGCGTCAAAGCCGAAGCGTAAATGCGGAAGGTTTGCTCGCGAGGAATCCCTGGCAGCAAGCGCGGGTCCAGCCCGTGGATGCCTTCCATGATGATCAGTTGGTCGGGCGCGAGTTGGACGATTTCGCCAGGTTCGCTGCGTCCTTCCTTGAAGTTGTATTTGGGAAGTTGGACTTCCTTGCCTTCCAGCAGCCGGGCGACATCGGCAGCGAGCCGCTCGCGATCGAGCGCGTCGATATGCTCGAAGTCGTAATGGCCGTGCTCGTCCTTGGGCGTTTTTTCGCGGTCCACGAAGTAGTTGTCCAGTTCCAGAGGGAAGGGGGAAAGTCCCTGGGTGAGCAGTTGCACGGCCAGCCGTTTGGAAAAAGTGGTTTTGCCGGAAGAGGAAGGCCCGGCAATCAGCACCACCCGCACTTGGTCGCGGCGCTGGGCAATTTGGCTGGCAATGTCGGCAATGCGCTGCTCGTGCAGGGCTTCGGCCACCAGCACGATTTCGCGAATGCGGCCGTTTTCTACCGCGTCGTTGAGCGCCCCCACGTTGTTGATGCCCAGCCGCCGCAGCCAATCGCCGTATTGCTGGAACGTGGTCAGCAGTTTGGAAGGCCGGCTCATGGGCGGCAGTTCGGTGGGTTTTTCGCGTTTGGGGAAGCGCAAAATGAAACCGTGCCCTGCCTGCACCAGACCGAACCAGCGCAGGTGGCCGGTGGAAGGCACCATATAGCCGTGGTGGTAATCGAGATAATCGCCAAGGCGGTACACGGTGAGGTAATCTTTGGTGCGGTGGCGCAGCAGGCGCACCTTGTCGCTATGGCCGTGCGCCTCGAAATAGGCAATGGCTTGGTCTAACGGCATTTCGCCCCGCACGATGGGCAAGTCGGCCTCCACAAGTTCTTTCATGCGGGCTTCCAACCGTTGCAGCGCGGCCGCGTCCAGCGACGGTTTCGTGCGGCAGAAATACCCCCCTGACACCACCGAATGGTCTACCGCCAGACGCCCCTCGGGGAACAGTTCCGAGAACGCCACCTCGAGCAAAAACACCAGCGAGCGGCGGTAAATGCGCATCCCGTCGGAATCGGCCAACGTAACTGGCTGCACCCGGGCTTCCAGTTGCACCGGGTAAGTCAGTTCGTGCAGTTCGTCGTTGACGATAGCCCCCATCAGCGGCGCGGGGAGTTCATCGGCAATCAGTTTGAGAAAATCGCCCACAGGCGCACCGCGCGCCCCGGCAATGACCCGCCCGTCGGGCAGGTGAATTTCCACTTCAGACGATGGTTCGACGATGCGAAAGGTGTGGTCAGGCATGGCAGCCTCCTTGTTGCACGCGGTGGGCCCGCGTCCGAATTCCGTCTGACTGGTCAGGCAGGCGGTTGACCTTTGTTTTTATTGTAACACCGCCTGGCGTGTGGTATATTCCCACCATGCGCACCCCTCGATGGTTCTTGCTGGCCGCGCTGGTTTGGCTTGCGGCCTGCACCGCCCAGCCTGCCGGCACCTCCACGGCGGCGCTTGCGACGGCCACAGCCACGGCCACGGCTTTGCCTGTGCCGGTGGTGGTCGCACTGCCCCAGGCGTTGGAACCCGCGCGCCCGGCGTTGGAAACCTGTGCCCGCGATTTGAACCTTCCCCTGGCGGTCTTTTCGCAACCCCAAGAGACGCCGCCCCCCGCCACAGCCAACCTTCGCCTGTGGTGGGGCGATACGCCGCCCCAGGGATGGCGGGCTTACCCGCTGGGCGGTGAGCGGCTGGTGGCGATTGTCCACGGCGAGCATGGGGCGACGCTCGACGAGGCTGCCTTGCGCCGCATGGTGATGGGGCAGGTGCGGGTTTGGGCCAATGCTGCAGCCACACCACCGCCTGTGGCGCTTTGGCTTCCCATGCCAGGCACTGCCGCGCGTGCCCGTTTGGATGCCTGGTTGGCGGGCGCACCGCGACGGGGTGATGCTTCCCTGGCCCCCTCTCCGCAGGCGATGCTTACCGCGGTGCGAGACGATGCGGCCGCGTTGGGCTTCGTGCCGGCGGCATGGCTGCAGGCGTTCCCCGAAGAGGCGCAGGGGGTGCAGATGTTGAACGTCCATCCGCAGGCGTGGGAAGCCCCGCTGCTGGCATTGCTCAGGCCCGATGCGCCGCCCACGGCTGTTGCGCTGGTGGGGTGCTTGCAGCAGGGCACCGGCCACACTTTGTTGCAAGGTCGTTATCTTCCTTGAGTGTCCTAAGGGCTGTTTTCGGCGGCTTTGCGCTTTTCGGGGGAAAGGTGCGGAGGGCGGCCGCGCGCGGTAAAAGCAGGCGGGTTTCCTGGCTGCGGCTGGTATAATGGAAGGCAATGGCGATTTTGCAAGCAGACGCGTTGGAGTTTATCACCCGCTCGGCCGACCAGACCTGCCGCTTGGGAATGCGGTTGGGAAAATGGTTGCAGCCGGGCGACGTGCTCGCGCTGGAAGGCGACCTCGGCGGCGGCAAGACCACCTTTGTCCAGGGCCTGGCCGCGGGGTGGGGTTCCACCGACGCGGTTTCCAGCCCCACTTTCGTGGTGGTCAACGTCTATCAGCGCGGCGATGGTGCCCGCTTGTATCATGTGGATGCTTACCGCTTGAGCGGCGCTGCCGAAGCATGGGATTTGGACATTCCAGCACTGGCTGAAGAGGCGCCCCTGGTGGTGGAATGGGCTGATGTGATTGCAGAGGCTTTGCCGGCCGAGCGGCTCACGGTGCGTTTTGTGTGGTTGGGTGAATCTCAGCGGGCGTTGACTTTTTACCCTCAAGGCGAGCGGCCGCGCGCGCTGGTGCGCTCGCTGCGAGCGGCGATTTTACGTGGCGTGTGAGGGCCTGCGATGCTGTTGGCTTTGGATACTTCGACAACCCAAATTGGTGTTGCTTTGTACGATGGGGCGCGGGTGCTGGCAGAAGCCTACTGGCAAAGCGGCCGCCGCCATACGCAGGAACTTGCCCCTCTTGTGGCTCAGGTGCTTCAACAGACTGGTTTCGCAATAGAAGATGTGCAAGCCGTAGGCGTTGCCCTGGGGCCGGGTTCGTTCACCGGTTTGCGCATTGGGCTGGCCTTCGCCAAAGGGCTGGCCGTGGCGCGCGGGCTGGCGCTGGTGGGCGTTCCCACGCTGGAGGCTGTTGCAGCCGCCGTGCCGCTTGATGTGGCCTTCCCTTCGCTGGCAGCGGTGCTACCTGCCGGGCGGGGGCGGTTGGCGGTGGGGTGGTACACCCAAACCGAAGGCCGGTGGCAAGCCGCGGGCGGGCCGGAAATCTTTACGGCAGAGACCTTAGCCCAGCGCATTCGGAAGCCCACGGTGGTGTGCGGCGAACTCACTGCCGATGAGCGTTCGCGCCTCGCCCGCAAATATAGAACCGTGCGCTTGCCCTCGCCTGCGGCCTGTGCTCGCCGCCCCGCCTTCCTGGCCGAACTCGCCTGGCAACGCTGGCAACAAGGGCAAACTCACCCGGTGGCTTCACTTGCCCCCATTTACCTGCACACCGGCACCCCTATCCCGGCATGATGGTGACCATTCGCCCGATGGAAGATGCCGACATACCGGCGGTGCAGGCACTGGACCGCCTGGCCTTCACCACGCCGTGGCCGCCTTCTGCTTATGCTCATGAACTGCACCACAGCCCACACTCCCGGCTGTGGGTGGCCGAGGTCGAGGGGCGGGTGGTGGGCTTTGTTGTGCTGTGGCTGGTCGTTGACGAAGCCCATGTGGCGACGCTGGCCGTGCATCCTGACTTCCGGCGGCGAGGCATTGCCCGTCGGTTGTTGGAAACCCTGCTCGCGGCGGCACGAGAAGCCGGTGCGCGGCTGGCCACACTGGAAGTGCGCGCCGGAAACCTTCCGGCTCAGGTGCTTTACCGGCGTTATGGTTTTCAGGAAGTAGGCCGCCGCCCGAAATATTACACCGACAATGGCGAAGACGCGCTCATTATGACCGTGATGCTGCCCTCCCCGGCAGAAGGAGACGAAGCCCATGAACGCTGAGCAAATTTTGAGCGAAGTGGCGCAAGAAGTGAGCGCCTGTACCAAATGCCCATTGCACCTGGCGCGACGCAAAGCCGTGCCGGGGGAAGGGCCGGCCAACGCCGAAATTATGTTCATTGGTGAAGCCCCTGGCTTTCACGAAGACGTGCAAGGGCGGCCGTTTGTGGGCGCGGCCGGGCAGTTTTTGGACGAATTGCTGGAAGGCATTGGCCTCAAGCGGGAAGAGGTTTACATTACCAACGTCATCAAATGCCGCCCGCCGGGCAATCGCGACCCTGAGGCGGAAGAACTCGCGGCTTGCGCACCTTACCTCGACCGCCAAATTCAGGCTATTCACCCCAAGGTCATTGTGACGCTGGGGCGGTTCTCGATGGCAAAGTTTGTGCCCAACGCTAAAATCAGCCAGATTCACGGTCGGCCGTTCAAAGTGCGCGGCCAGCTGGTGGTGCCCATGTATCACCCTGCGGCGGCGCTGCATCAGCCTTCCCTGCGCCGTGTGGTGGAAGCCGATTTTGCTCAACTGCCGGAACTCATCCGTCGGGCTGCTGAAATTCCCGAAACCGAGTTAGAAGCGCCGCCCGAAAAGAAACAGCCTAAACAACTTTCGCTTTTCTAAGGCGAGGAGCCGCCCGTGCCCCACTATTTGGTAACCGGCGTGGCCGGTTTCATTGCTTCGCGCGTGGCCGAAATGCTGCTGGAAGCAGGGCATACGGTGGTGGGGGTGGATAACCTCAACGATGCCTATGACCGGCGCCTGAAAGATTACCGCCTCGCGCGGCTGACCAGCCGCGCGGGGTTCGTTTTCCATGCCCTTGATATTACCGACCGGGCTGCCGTGTTCGCTTTGGGCGAAGACGAATCTTTCGACGCGGTCATCAACCTGGCGGCACGGGCAGGTGTGCGGTACAGTGTCGAAAACCCGTGGGTCTACATCGAAACCAACACCACCGGCGCACTCAATTTGCTGGAAATGAGCCGTCGCACCGGTGTGCCCAAGTTCGTCCAGGCTTCCACTTCCAGCCTCTACGGCGAAGGCAATACCGCACCTTACCGGGAAGACGCCAATACCGATCATGTGCTTTCCCCCTACGCGGCCAGCAAGAAGGCCGCGGAAGCCCTGTGCTACACCTACCACCGCCTCTATGGGCTGGATGTGACCGTCTTTCGCTATTTCACTGTCTATGGGCCTGCCGGTCGCCCCGATATGGCGCCTTTCCGCTTCATTCAATGGATTAGTGAGGGTCGTCCCCTGCGGCTGTTTGGCGACGGCTCGCAATCGCGTGATTTCACCTACGTGGACGACATCGCCCGCGGCACGTTGCTGGGCCTGAAGCCCCTGGGCTATGAAGTCATCAACCTGGGCAGCGACCGGCCCTACACGGTCAAAGAACTCATTGCCCTCATCGAGCGTGCCGTGGGGCGCAAAGCAGATATTGTGCACGAGCCGCGTCACCCAGCCGATGTGGAAACCACATGGGCAAGCATCGAAAAAGCCCGCCGCTTGTTGGGATGGGAGCCCGCGGTAGCGCTGCCGGAAGGCATCCGCCGCACGGTGGCGTGGTATCAGGCCGAGCGGGCGTGGGCTGCGCAAATTCCAACGGGAGCATGAAGTGGCAACATTGCTGTTTCGGCGCTGGCGAGATAGGTTGAACGAGGAAAACCCTGTGTGGAAGGCCGTTGCGGCTTTGGGCATGGTTGTTTTTGCTGCTGTGGCTTTCCATTTCGCTCACCATCAGCAGCCGGTGCTGGATGAGGGAACTTACCTCTACAAGGGGCTGCTTTTTGCGCAGGGCGTCTATCGGCCCTTCCAGCCCGACGGCCCCTGGACCAACCACATGCCGCTTTCGTTCCTGATTCCCGGCAAGGTGCAGCAATGGTTCGGGCCGGGGCTGGATGTGGGGCGCTATTTTTCGATTGTGGCCGCGGTGGTGATGTTGCTGGGGTTGTGGTTGCTGGTGCGGCGTTTGAGCGATCGGCGCTGGGCGGCTGCCGCCGTGTGGGCTTTTGCCGCCATGCCTGCGGCAGCGAAAATTTATAGCCTGGCCGTTTCCCAGGCCTTGGTGGCGGCCATGTTGGTGTGGGTGGTGGCGCTGCTTGCCGATGAGCGCCCTGCCAAATGGCAACTGGCGCTGAGCGGCTTGCTGGCCGGACTGATGGTGATGACGCGCCTCAACATGGTGATTGCCTGGACGCTGATTGGGCTTTTTGTGACGTGGGCGTGGCCGCGCCGCAGCCTGTGGTTTTGGGGGGCTTCCCTGGTTGTTGTGCTTGGCCTGCATGCGGTGTATTGGCCGCGCATAGTCTGGTTGTGGGCGCGCTGGCTGCCATCGGTGGTGCATTTGCCATCTCAATTCGGCGTAGACCTCAGCCATGCGCCGCGGGCTGCGGTGGTCTCGGTGAGCGTATGGCAACGGTTGGCGGCGTTGACCAATGCGTTCTTGGCCTGGCCGCTGGCCTGGGCGGGCCTTTTCGCCGGCATGGCTGCCTGGACGGCCACACGGCCGTCACCCCGGCCTTCCTCTCGACGCGCCCTGGGGGCCGGCATTGTGCTGGTCTGGGCACTCGCACTGCTCCACGCCTGGGCTTCGGTGGGAAAATCTTATTGCGTGGACTGTTTCACGCCTTACAGCGGCTTTTATGCACCGTTGATGGTCGCTGTGGGGGCGGTGGGGTTGCACCAGGTGTGGGAAAACCCACCACAGCGGCGTGTGACGCAAGCGTTGGCGGCTTTGCTTTTCGCGGTCCTGGCAGCCAGCAATTTTCCTGCCTTGCTGAATGGGCTTTCGCACACTTTCCGGCGCATTGGCTTCCATGCCGGTGAGGTTTTCTTGCGGCGGATCATCGCCTGGCCGCATTTCCACGTGTTTCCCCAATTGTCCATGAGCGAGGCGGGGCGGGTGTTCTGGACGCTTGTGTTGCTTGTGGGCTTCCCCGGGGCGGCCTGGCTGGTGGGGCGATGGCATTTTGCTCCCCAGCGCGCCTGGCTCGTGGGGTTGGCTGCGTTGGCGTTGCTCTCTCCCCTCCCTTTGTTGAGCGGCGCGTGGCGGCCTTACGACTGCGCCCCCGATGTGCTCGCCGTTCACCGCCAGGCGGCTGAGGCCCTTGCTCGCGCGATCCCGCCCGGCGCCACGGTTTATTGGGATGCTTATCCCCCCACCGTGCTGCTCCGCACGCGCGAGATCAAGGTGTTTCCCCAACAACTCAATGACCATTACAACTTCCGGCAGGGTGGTGACCCGCAAACGCTGGCTTCCTGGGGCTACTGGAACCCGGCGCTGGCGCAGCAGTGGCTTGCCCAGGCCGATGTGGTGATTACGGATGAGCATGTTTTGCTCGATGGCCCGCTGCCCCCTTTTGAGGCTGCCGGTTTTGCCATTCGCCAGGAGATCTCGCTGGTGCCGGAATGTTTGGGGCGGCAGGGCAAACTGGAAATCATGACGAGGAGACAACCGTGAAACTCTCGGTGGTGATCCCGGTTTACAACGAACGCGAAAACCTGCCGCTGCTGGCGCAGGCGCTCCAGGAAGCCCTGGCCGATTGCCGCTATCCGTGGGAAGCCGTGCTGGTGGACGACGGCAGCACCGACGGCAGTGTGGAAGTGCTGGAACGACTGGCAGAAGCGGATGCGGAGCACATCCGTGTCGTCTTTTTGCGGCGGAATTTTGGCCAGACGGCGGCCATTGCTGCGGGCATTGACCATGCCATCGGCGACATCGTTGTGCTGATGGACGCCGACTTGCAGAACGACCCGCGCGACATTCCGCTGCTGGTGGCCAAACTGGAAGAAGGCTACGACGTCGTCAGCGGCTGGCGCAAAGACCGCCAGGACGCTTTTCTCACCCGGGTGCTGCCTTCCCGCACGGCCAATGCCCTGATTTCCTGGGTCACGGGCGTGCACCTGCACGATTACGGCTGCACGCTGAAGGCTTACCGCCGCGAAGTGCTGGAAGGCTTCCGGCTCTACGGCGAAATGCACCGCTTCATCCCGGCCTACGCGGCCTCGGTGGGGGCGCGCATCACCGAAATGCCGGTGCGCCACCACCCCCGCAAGTTCGGCCGCTCCAAATACGGCCTGATGCGCACCCTGAAAGTGATCCTGGACCTGTTCACCGTCAAGTTCCTGCTGAGTTATTTCCACAAGCCGATTTACCTGTTCGGCGGCCTGGGGCTGGCGCTGGTATTGCCCAGCACCCTCTTGCTGGTGTTCCTCATCATCCGCCGCATTTTCTGGGGCGTGGCGCTGTTCACCTCACCGCTTTTCCAACTCAGCCTGATGTTCATCATTTTGGGCTTCCAGTCCATTCTGATGGGGCTGATTGCCGAACTGCTGGTGCGCACCTACCACGAAGCCCAGGGGAAGCCGACCTATACCGTGCGGCGGGTGCTGAACCCGGCAGCCAAAGCAGAGCAGTAATGCGCATTCTCGTTTTCGTACACGAATACCCGCCGGTGGGCGGCGGCGGCGGCAAGGTGGCGCAGGAAGTCGCCCGCGGGCTGGCGGCACGCGGGCATGAAGTGCGCGTGCTCACGGCCCACCACGCCGGCCTGCCTCGCCGCGAAACCGATGGCGGGGTAGAAGTCTTCCGCCTGCGCTCGTGCCGCCGCGAGGCCTACCGCGCCGACCTGCGGGCGATGGGCTGTTATGTGGCCGCAGCCGCTCTCGCTGGCTGGCGCATGGCGCGCCGCTGGAAGCCCGACGTCCTCCACGCCCACTTTGCCGTGCCTGCAGGGGCAGCCGCGCGGGCCGTGGCACGGCTGACAGGAACGCCCTACGTGCTCACCGCGCACCTGGGCGACGTGCCGGGCGGCGCACCGGAAAAGACCGGGCGCTGGTTCCGGTGGATTTTCCCCTTCACCCGCCCCATCTGGCGCGGTGCGGCGCAAATCACCGCCGTTAGCGCCTTCACCCGCCGCCTGGCGCAGGCGCATTACCCCGTGAACATCCGGGTCATCCCCAACGGGGTGGACGTGGAAGCCCTGCGGCCGCGGGCCTTTCGCCTGCACCGGCCGCCGCACATCCTCTTTGCCGGGCGTTTCATGCCGCAGAAAAACCCTCTTCAAATTGTGCGTACCCTGGCGCGCCTGCGCGACCTTCCCTGGCGCTGCACGATGTTGGGCGATGGCCCCCTGCGGGCCGAGATGGAAGCCGCCGTGCGCGCCGAGGGGCTGGAGGGGCGCGTTGCCTTCCCCGGCTGGGTCACGCCAGAAGAGGTGCTGGCGTGGTTCGACGAGGGCGACATCCTCTTCATGCCTTCCCGCAGCGAGGGGCTACCGGTGGTAGGGGTGCAGGCGCTTGCCAAGGGGCTGGCCATCGTCGCCGGGAAGGTGGGCGGTTTCCTGGACGTGGTGGCTGAGGGAGAAAACGGCTTCCTGATTCCGCCGGAAGATACCGCAGCCGCGGCGGAGGCCCTGCGCGCCCTGCTCACCGAGCCGGAGCGCCTGCGTGCCTTCCGGGAAGCCAGCCTGCGCCGCGCCCGCCGCTTCGACCTGCAAGTCGTGGTGGCTGCCTACGAAGAAGTTTTGATCCAAGCCAGTGCTTTGTGAGGGATGCCGTGCAGTTGATGTTCAATTTCCATGACATTGTTGCCTTTCAACTGGAAACCGACGACGCGGAAGCCGCCGCGTTTTTCCGGGCCGAATATGGGGTGTATGTGAGTACAGACCTGCCTGCACACATACCGGTGGTGCAATTGCGCTTTCGGCGCGGCGTGAGGCACAAAGCACCGGCAAATTGGGTGCGCCACACCCACAAGGTGCTTGCCCGCTGGGCTTACCGCATTCACCTCGGCGATGACCAGGCGGTGATCGAAGCCGTGGGCAACCGTTGGGCTATTCCCATGATCCACCACATGCTGGTGCACCCCTCCCTGCGTTACCTGGCCGCACGGCGCGGTGTACTGATGCTCCACGCAGGTGCCGTGGCAGGCAGCGGGCACAGTGTGCTCTTCACCGGTCACGGTGGTGTGGGGAAGACCACCACGGTTTCGGTCCTGCTGGTGCATGGGGGCAAGGACATTGGCCTGCACGCCGACGATTACGTCTTCGTGACCTCTGAGGGCGCCACCTACTCGTATCTGACCCGCTCGCACCTGTACTGGCCGCTGCTTTCGTGGGTGCCCGAACTGCGCAAGCGACTTCGCGCGGTGGAGAAAATGCGGTTGTGGGTATTGGGGAACATCCGCCGCTGGAGCCATGACCGCATCAAGTGGCCTGTGCGGGTGGAACAGGAAAAACTCTGGCCCGGCAAGCCCAAAATGCGGCGGGCCAAACTGTCGGCGCTGGTATGGCTGGGACGCGCCGAAGGTGAACGGGCCGCGCTGCAGCAGTTTTCCCCCGCGCCGGAAGACATTGCCGCCTTGCTGGAAATGAACTTCCACGAAGCGCGCCATTTCCTGGCCCTGCTGCAGGCCCAGGACGAAACCTACGCGTCACAGATCGCCGCCTGGCGCGCACGGGAAAAGGAACTGTTGGAAAGGCTTGTCACGCACGTGCCTTCTTATCGCCTGACCATCCCCCGCGAGGGCAAAGACACCTCCTTTCTGCCCGATTTGCTCCGGCTGGTGGGCCAATGAAATCACGCCGCTGGTTTTGGGTAAAAGCCGCCGGAACGCTCGTGGCGCTGCTTTTGCTGGCTTGGCTGCTGGCACAGCAAGATTGGGCCGCGCTGCTCAGGGCCTTGCGGCGGCTTTCCCCACAAGTGCTGGTGGCAGCGTTGGGGCTGTATTGGCTTGGCCTGCTGGTGAACGCGTGGCGCTGGCACACACTGTTGCGCGGCGTGGACATTCCCGTGCCTTTTTGGAAAGCAGTACGCCTGACCCTCGCGGGGTCTTTCGCTTCCAACTTCCTGCCTTCCACCATCGGCGGCGATGCCTTGCGGGTCACCGGCATTCTGGACGTCACCGACACCCGCACGGCGCTGGCCTCGGTAGTGGTCGACCGGCTGGTCAACGTGACGGCAATGTACAGTTTTCTGCCGCTCACCTGGGAAACTTTCGGTACGCTGCTTCCCACCTTAGGGCAGGAAGGCGGCCGGGTGGTGGCTGGCGCGGGGGCTTTTCCCCGGAAGATATGGGCCTGGGTGCAGCGTTTCATGCAGGATTTGGGCGCCTGGGCGCGGGCGCCGCGCACGTTGCTGGCCGGGCTGGCGATCTCATGGCTTTCGCTTTTGCTCCCCTTCACAGCCGCGTGGCTTCTGGCGCGGGCGTTGGGCATTCCCGTAGCCTGGTATGAAGTGGCCGGCGCCACGGTGATTTCCTACACCGCGGCCCTGCTGCCGGTTTCCCTGAACGGCTACGGCGTGCGGGAAGTTACCATTGTTGGGCTCTACACGCTGTTGGGTGCAACCGTGGGGCAGGCGGTGACTTTAGCCCTGGTGACGCGCTTCCTGATGATGCTTTCCACCGTCAGCGGCGCGCCGTGGGTGAGCGAAGCAGTGCCTGAAAAGCATCCTCCTGAAAGCGGTGGAGGCCGGTAGGGGGCTTTCCAAAAGCAGCACTTACTTTTTGCGAGAAGTGGAGGGCGTTTTGTTTTGTGCCCCAAACTCCCCGGCGCCCCGCGCGGTAAATAAGGAAGGGCACCGGGCTTGCGGTATAATAAAGCGCTATTCTGAACCCGTCAAGGAGGTGCATCTGTGCCCACAGCACTTGTCACCGGTATCACTGGCCAGGATGGTTCTTACCTGGCCGAATTCCTGCTCGAAAAAGGCTATAAGGTCATCGGCCTGGTGCGGCGCACCAGCCGTTTGACTTACGACCGCATTCAACACCTCGTGGACCGCATTGAACTCGTCCAGGCCGACTTGCACGACCTCGGCTCGCTGATGGACGTCTTGCGCACCCACGAGCCTGACGAAATCTACAACCTGGCGGCACAATCTTTCGTGCCGACTTCCTGGAACCAGCCTGTGCTTACCGGCGAGGTCAATGCGCTCGGCGTGGTGCGTATGTTGGAAGCCATGCGGCTGGTGCGCCCCGATGCCCGCTTTTACCAGGCTTCTTCCAGCGAAATGTTCGGCAAAGTGCGAGAAACGCCTCAAAAGGAAACCACGCCGTTTTACCCCCGCAGCCCTTACGCCGTGGCCAAGGTGTACGGCCACTGGATTACGGTGAATTATCGTGAGTCTTACGATTTGTTCGCGGTTTCCGGTATTCTCTTCAACCACGAAAGCCCCCGCCGCGGCCTGGAATTTGTCACCCGCAAGGTGACCCACGGCGTGGCGAAAATCAAACTCGGCCTGGCCGACGAACTGCGCCTTGGCAACCTGGAAGCCAAGCGCGATTGGGGCTACACCGGCGACTACGTGCGCGCCATGTGGCTGATGTTGCAGCAAGACGAGCCGGAAGATTTTGTCATCGGCACCGGCGAAACCCACTCGGTACGGGAACTGTGCGAGGTGGCCTTCTCTCACGTGGGGCTGGATTACCGCGATTACGTCAAGCAAGACCCGCGCTTCTTCCGCCCCGCGGAGGTGGATATTCTGGTGGCTGATCCCTCCAAAGCCCGCGAAAAACTGGGCTGGGAGCCGCGAGTGACCTTCGAGGAACTCATCCGCATGATGGTGGACGCGGATCTGGAACGGCTGGAGCACAAATACCAGCGATGAGTGCCTTCCCGCCCGGCTTCCTCAGCGATGAGGATTTCTTCCACGTCGTCCAGCATGCGCCGTTGGTTTCCATTGACCTCATTGTGACCCGCCACGGAGGGCAAGAGGTGTTGTTGGGGCAGCGGCGCAATCCACCGGCGCAGGGCTGGTGGTTTGTGCCCGGCGGGCGCATTCGCAAGGGTGAAACCTTAGCCGATGCGTTCCAGCGCATTAGCCTGGCCGAAGTGGGCGTGCGCCTGGACATCAGCGAAGCCCGCCTGTTGGGCGCGTGGACGCACCTCTACCCCCAGGAGGCCTTCCGTGGCCTGCCCGTGACCGACATTCACTACGTCACGTTGGGCTACCATTTGGAACGCGATCTCGAAGCCGAGGCGCTGCCCGTGGAGCAACATGGCGCGTTCCGCTGGTTTCCCGTGGTCGCGGCGCTGGAAGACGCGGAGGTGCATCGCTACACCAAGTGGTATTTGGAAGCCCTTAGCCGCGGGTGAGGTTGCTGCGCCTCGAAAAACGCCTCCGCTTTTGGCGTGGAAGACGGCAATGCCGTTCCCCACGCCAAAAGCGCGCTGAGCGAAGGCTGTGAGCAGCCGCGGTCGAAACGCGCAGTGCCCTGCGCCTTCAACGGCAACGCTCGCTAACGCTCAGGGCACGGCTTGCAGCAAAAGATTGGCTGCTCTGAACACTACAAAAACTTGCGTCTATCGGTGCCCATCGGTGTCGCCGGTGGACTTTTTCCAAAGGAGCAACACCATGAGCAATTTTTGGGAAGGCAAGCGCGTTACCGTCACTGGCGGTGCGGGTTTCCTTGGTTCGTTTGTGGTCGCCGAGTTGCAAAAACGCGGTGCAATCGACATTTTCGTGCCCCGCAGCAAGGATTATGACCTGGTCAAACACGCGGACGTCGTCCGCCTGGTGGAAGACGCCCGCCCCGACATCATCATTCACCTGGCCGCGCACGTCGGCGGCATCGGTGCCAACCGCCTGCACCCCGCGGAGTTCTTCTACGATAACCTGATGATGGGCGTGCAACTGATGCACGAAGCCTGGAAGCGCGGCGTGGAAAAATTCGTCGCCATCGGCACGGTGTGCGCGTACCCCAAATTTACCCCGGTGCCTTTTAAAGAAGACGACCTTTGGAACGGCTACCCCGAAGAAACCAATGCCCCCTACGGCCTTGCCAAGAAGATGCTGCTGGTGCAGGCGCAGGCTTACCGCCAGCAATACGGCTTCAACGCCATTTACCTGCTGCCGGTCAACCTCTACGGGCCGCGCGACAACTTCGATTTGGAATCCTCCCATGTGATTCCCGCGCTCATCCGCAAGATGATCGAAGCACAGGAACGCGGCGAAAAACAAGTGGTGCTTTGGGGCGACGGCTCGCCGACGCGCGAGTTCCTCTATGTGGAAGACGCCGCCGAGGGCATCGTGCAGGCCGCGGAGCAGTACAACGGCCCCGAACCCGTCAACCTGGGCTCAGGTCAGGAAATCAGCATCAAAGACCTCGCCGAAACCATTGCCGACCTGACCGATTTCCAGGGCGAAATCGTGTGGGATACCACCAAGCCCAACGGCCAGCCGCGGCGCGCGTTGGATGTTTCGCGGGCGAAAAAATACTTTGGCTGGCAGGCGCGTACGCCTTTTTCGGAAGGCATCAAGCGCACCATTGCCTGGTTCCGGGAACATCGCCACGAGATCGCCTGACTTTTTGCCATTGAGAGGTGTTATGGCTTCCCCTTCGCCTGCTGAAGAAGTGACCATATTGCGCCCTTCCCGTGGTTGGATGGATCTCAACCTGCGGGAAGTGTGGCGTTATCGGGAATTGATTTACTTTCTGACGTGGCGCGATATCAAAGTGCGCTACAAGCAAACCTTTTTGGGCGCTGCGTGGGCCATCATCCAGCCGTTTTTCACCATGGTGGTTTTCACCTTGTTCTTCGGACGGCTGGCAAAAGTGCCTTCCGATAATGTTCCTTACCCCATTTTCTCTTATGCGGCTTTGCTGCCGTGGCAGTTGTTTTCCAAGGCATTGAGCCAGGCTGGTCGCTCGCTGGTCGCCAGCCGCAACATGATCACGAAAGTGTATTTCCCGCGGCTCATCATTCCGCTGGCAACGCTTTTCGGCGGGCTGGTTGATTTCTTCATCGCCTTCCTGGTATTGCTGGGGATGATGGCTTATTACCATGTCCCCTTGCTGCCGCGTATCTGGACCCTGATTCCCTTCCTGCTGCTGGCGCTGATTACGGCGTTAGGGGTGGGGTTGTGGCTTTCGGCGCTCAATGTGCTTTACCGCGATGTGGGCTACACTTTGCCCTTCCTGACGCAGTTCTGGATGTTCATCACGCCGATTGCTTATTCTTCGACCTTGGTGCCGCCGAAATGGCGGTTGGTGTATGCCCTCAACCCGATGGCAGGCGTGGTGGATGGCTTCCGGTGGGCGCTGTTGGGCACGCCTACCGGCCCCGGCCCTTCTTTGTGGGTTTCTGTTGCTGCTGCTTTGGTGGTGCTCATTAGTGGCCTCTACTTCTTCCGCCGTATGGAGCGCCAGTTCGCTGACCGCGTCTGACCCCAACACCTCGCAACCCCACAACCAGGCAACCAGGTGACTTCTCTCATGTATGCTCTTCGTGTGCACAACCTTGGCAAGCGCTATACTTTGGGCGCGCAGATCAACGCCTACGACACCCTGCGGGATGTCTTGGCTTCTAAACTGGCTCGTTTTGGCCGCAAGCCCTCTGCTGAAGAGGACGATACCACGCACATCTGGGCGCTGCGCCATGTCTCTTTTGATGTGCCGCAAGGCAGCGTGTTGGGCATCATCGGCAAAAACGGCGCGGGCAAGTCCACGCTGTTGAAAATCCTTTCGCGGGTCACCGAACCTACCGAAGGCTATGCCGAAATCCGTGGCCGGGTGGGGTCGCTGCTGGAAGTCGGCACGGGCTTTCACCCTGAGCTCACTGGCCGTGAGAATATTTACCTCAACGGCGCCATTTTGGGGATGCGGCGGGAGGAAATCGACCGCAAGTTCGACGAAATCGTGGAATTTTCCGAAATCGGGCGCTTTCTCGATACCCCGGTGAAGCGCTATTCCAGCGGCATGTATGTGCGTCTGGCTTTTGCCGTGGCCGCGCATCTGGAGCCGGAAATCCTGGTGGTGGACGAAGTGCTCGCGGTGGGTGATGCCGCTTTCCAGCGCAAATGCCTGGGGCGGATGAGCGATGTGGCCCAAGGGGGGCGCACGGTGCTCTTCGTCAGCCACAATATGTCGGCCATTCTCAACCTGACCAAAGAGGCCATTGTGCTCGAGAAGGGCCAGATTGCCTTCCGCGGCCCCACCCCTGAAGCCGTGGATTATTACCTCTCGTCCAGCATGACCCATTCTGGCGAGCGGCTGTGGAAAGCCGAGGAGATTCCGGCCAACGCTGCACCTTTCCGCCCCGTCGCACTGCGGGTGAAAGATGTCAGAGGCCGCACTACCGACGCAGTGCGCTCGACCGAGCCGGTGACCATCGAGGTTGAGTATGCCCTCGACGCGCCCATTCAGGGCTTGCGGGTGGGCATTTACCTCCTCAGCACGCGCGGCGAATACGTTTTTACTTCCTTTGACACCGATGACCAGGAAGCCTTCCAACGCTGGGAAACCCGCCCCGCGGGGCGTTATGTGAGCCGTTGCATCATCCCCGCCGACCTGCTCAACGGCGGGCGCTACATGGTTTCCATGAATGCCAGTGCGTACAATGTCAAGCGCTATTTTCAGGAAGACAACGCGGTTGCCTTCACTGTAGACGCCACCGGCGCGCCAGGAAGCCAGTGGGCGGAGCCGCGTCCTGGGCTGGTGCGCCCCCGCCTGGATTGGGAGATCGAGCATGAAGCCTGAAGGCGCCCGCCAAACCCTGAAAACCTGGCTGGGGCGGCTACCTGGCGTGGTTGAATTGGATTGGCATATTCGCCGCTCGCGTCCCCCTTTGCGCCGTCATCTGAAGACGCTGGCACCCTACCTTGCCGAATGGGGCCCTTGGGCTGCTGAACGGGCGCGGCAGGCCCCGCCTGGGCGCAAAATTGCCGTCTTCGCGGTGCTTTCGCCCTGGGTAGCCCAAACGGCGGTGCTTAGCCTTGCTCTGGCTGCCCAGGGGCATCGCGTCGCTTTGGGCTATTTCCCTTACCAGGATTGGTGGCAGCCTGACGACCGCTGGGGCTGGCGCAAGTGGTCGCTTTATTTGCGCGATTTGCTCAAGCCGGCCGCCGGTGCCTTCCAGGTTGTGCCGCTGCTCAACGAGCCACACGATCCCATTCCCTCGCATTGGGATGCTTCGCTTGAGCGCCTGAGCGCTTACGATGTGGAATACACCCGCCAGAGGGAGGGCGCCGACGCGGAAGACCCCCTCTACCCCTTGCGGCTGGCCCGTAATCGCGCCGCAGCGGCCGCGCTGGCCCATTGGTTGCGCCGGGAACACCCCGATGTTCTCATCGTGCCTAACGGCGCTATCCTGGAATTTGGCGTGGCTTATGAGGTCGCCCGCCGATTGGGCATTCCGGCCGTCACTTACGAATTTGAGTATCAGCGCGAACATGCCTGGCTTTCCCAGGGGGTGCCGGTGATGGAACTGGACACCACCGATTTGTGGAAAGCGGCTTCTTCAAGGCCACTGACGCCGCAGCAACTTGCCCGTTTGCAAGAAATGATGACCGCCCGCCGCGGTGGCCGCCCTTGGGAAACCCATGCGCGCGCCTGGCAAAACGTGGGGCGCGCCGGTTCGCAGGCTGTGCGTCAACGCCTGGGCCTTGACGACCGCCCGCTGGTACTCATTGCCACCAACGTCTTTGGCGATTCCGTCACCATCGGCCATCAGGTTTTCACCCGCGGCATGGGCGACTGGCTGGCTGAAACTTTGCGGTTCTTTGCCCGTCATCCCGAAGTGCAGGTTGTTGTGCGGGTGCATCCTGGCGAGGCAAAACTGGCCCCCGGTGGCACTTCCATGCTGGAAATTGTTTCCCATACGTTCCCTACATTGCCTGAGCACATCAAAGTGGTACCCCCCGACGCCGACATCAACTCTTATGACCTGGTTGAAATGGCGCAGGTGGGGCTGGTTTACACCACGACTTTGGGGCTGGAAATGGCGATGGACGGTGTGCCGGTAGTGGTCGCTGGGCGGGTGCACTATCGTGGCCGCGGCTTTACCCTGGATCCGGCGACCTGGGAGGCCTATTTCCATCTGCTGGAACAAGCCGTGACGCAGCCTGCCAGCCTGCGCCCTTCGCCGGAGCAAGTGGCGTTAGCCCGGCGCTACGCTTACCACTTTTTCTTCACTTACCCCCGCCCCTACCCGTGGCATATTGCCTTCTGGCGGGAAAGCCTGCAGCAGTGGCCCCTTCCCAGGGCTTTGGAAGAAACGCGCTTTCGGGAAACCTTAGCCGCCTTTGCCGGTGAACCCCTACATTGGGAGCAATGGGTTTGAACTTCAACGGCACGCGGCCAGCGCGCGTGTTCCCGAAAAGCCCTTTCCGGCGGCTCAAATTTGTTTTACAGGAGATAGCAATGATGGATTGGTCCAACCAAGTCGTCCTCGTGACCGGTGGCACCGGTTCCTTTGGTAAGAAATTCATCCAGGTGATGCTGAGTGAGTACCACCCGCGCAAGATCATTGTTTTCAGCCGAGATGAACTCAAGCAACACGAAATGCGGATGGGGGGCTTCGACCACCCGACGATGCGCTATTTCATCGGCGACGTGCGCGACCGAGACCGCCTGCGCCGCGCCATGCACGGTGTGGATATTGTGGTTCACGCGGCCGCGCTTAAGCAGGTGCCTGCTTGCGAATACAACCCGATGGAAGCCATCAAAACCAACATTTTGGGCAGTGCCAACATCATTGAGGCCGCGTTAGACGCGGGCGTGAAAAAGGTGCTGGCTTTGAGCACCGACAAGGCCGTCAACCCGGTCAACCTTTACGGCGCGACCAAACTGGCGGCGGAAAAACTTTTCGTGCAGAGCAATGCTTATGCGGCGGGCACGGCCACCCGCTTTAGTTGCACCCGCTATGGTAACGTAGTTGGTAGCCGTGGTAGCGTGGTGCCCGTTTTCTTGAAGCAGCGGGAAGACGGCCGCCTCACCATCACCGACCCTCGCATGACCCGCTTTTGGCTTTCCCTGGAACAGGGTGTGCGGTTTGTCATCCGCTGCATTGAGCAAATGGAAGGCGGCGAAGTGTTCGTACCGAAAATTCCCAGCACGAAAATCACCGACCTGGCACGCGCGATCGCCCCCGAGGCTGAATTGCAGACAATCGGCATTCGCCCCGGCGAGAAATTGCATGAAGTGTTGGTCAACGAGGATGAAGCCCGCCATACCGTCGAACTGGACGATATGTTCGTCATCCTGCCCAGCGACGAACAGGCATGGTTCGCGCAAGGCTGGAAACAGCGCGGCAAGCCCTTGCCGGAAGGCTTCCGTTATGCCAGCAACACCAATACCGAATGGCTGACGGTGGAGCAGATTCAGGCGCTTGTGCGGCCTATCGAAGAAGCATACGCCGCGTCGCGTTAAAGTCCCCTGCCCTTCATCGAGCAAACTTCTATGAGACTTCTCCTCACCGGCGTCACGGGTCTGTTGGGCATCAACCTGGCGTGGGAAGCCCTGCAAGCCGGGCATGAGATCGTTGGCGTGGCCCGTCGCCCGCTGCCTCGCGCCCCCTTCCGGGTGTTTTCGCTCGACCTTGCCGTGCCGGGCGCTGCCGAGGCCGCTTTCCGCATGGCGCGCCCTGATGCTGTGGTGCATGCCGCTGCCCTGGCAGACCTGGATGCCTGTGAGCGTCAGCCCGATTTGGCGACCCGCCTGAACGCCGAACTCCCCGGCGAGATCGCGGCGCTGGCAGCCCGTGACGGTGTGCCGCTGGTGCACATCTCCACCGATGCCGTGTTCGATGGCCAGCGCGGCGATTATACGGAAGACGATGCGCCGCACCCCCTGAGCGTGTATGCCCGCACCAAACTTGCAGGTGAGCGCGCCGTGCAGCAAGCCTATCCCGCTGCTGCGGTGCTGCGGGTTAACTTCTTCGGCTGGAGCCTTTCCGGCCGTCGCAGCCTGGCCGAATGGTTCCTCAACAATTTGCGGGAAGGGCGCACCATGCGCGGCTTTACCGATGTTTTCTTTTGCCCCCTGCTCGCGAACCATCTGGCTTCCCTGATTCTTGCGGTGCTTGAGCATCGCTTGAGCGGCCTTTACCACGCGCTCAGCCCGCGCTGTTTGAGCAAATATGCTTTTGGTGTGGCGCTGGCCGAGCAGTTTGGCTACGACCCTGCACACATTCAACCGGCCTCGGTGGCTGAAGCCGGGTTGGCCGCCCGCCGTGCCCGCAATCTCACCCTTCGCAGCGACAAACTGGCGGCATCTTTGGGGCAGGCACTGCCTTCTTGGGAAGACGGCCTTGCGGCTTTCCATCGCCAACATCTTGAGGGCTACCCCCGCCGCCTGCGCGCCTGGCACCAGCCTGCTTAGAAGCACCTTGCGCGCCTTCCCCAACCATTTCTTTCAGGGAACCTTGCCCATGCCCACCGATATTCGCTCGTCTTGGTCATTCCTTGTTCTCGGCGCTGGCTCAATTGGCAAGCGCCACATTGCCAATTTGCGTACGTTGGGCGTCGAGCACATCGGCGTGTACGATCCCCAGCCTGAGCGTCAGGCCGAAGCCGCAAGCCGCTGGGAGGTGGAAACCTTCCCCTCGTTGGAGGCTGCGCTGGAAGCCCGCCCCCACGCGGTGTTGGTGTGCTCTCCGCCGGTGTATCACATTCCCCAGGCGCGGGCGGCAGCCGAAGCCGGGGCGCACCTGTTTTTGGAAAAGCCCCTTGCTGCCAGCATGGAGGGTGTGGACGACCTCATTGCAGCGGTCGAAGCCCGCGGCTTGCGCACCCTGGTGGGCTGTAATTTCCGCTTTCACCCCGGCTTGCAGCGTTTGAAGGCGTTGCTTGACGAAGGCGTTTTGGGTGAGGTCATCTTCGCGCGAGCGGTTTTCGGCCAATACCTCCCCGACTGGCACCCGTGGGAAGACTACCGCCGCGGTTACAGCGCCCGCCGCGACCTCGGCGGCGGTATCGTCCTCGACCGCATTCATGAACTGGATTACCTCGTGTGGCTGTTTGGGCCGGTGGCCGAGGCCCGCGGTTGGGTGGTCCATTCGCACACGCTGGAAATCGAAACCGAAGACCTCGCCGAAGGGTGGCTGCGCTTCCGTAGCGGCGTGAGGGCTTCGCTGCATACCGATTACCTCAACCGCCGCTACACCTGCCGTGCCGAAGTGCTGGGCACGGAAGGAACGGCCTGGTGGGATTTCAGCGGTCACAGCCTGCAAGTTTATCGCGCTGCCGATGGTGAGATGCAGACCTGGTCATGGCCGCACTACGAAGTCAATGCGATGTATGTTGCCGAAATGGCGCATTTCCTGCGCGTGTTGGCGGGCGAAGAGGAAAGCATCAAGGATCTGAGGCAGGCAAAGCATATTTTGGAGACCGCGTTGCGCTTGAAGGATACTGGGATGCCCTGATGTCTGGTTGCCGTGATGCCCCGAGGCCAGACTGCCGAATTCCCGCCGGGCAACAGGGCCTCCGGGCATCTGGGCATCGTTGCATCTGGGCACTCTTGTGTTCCGGCATCCCCAAGGAGTAGTTTATGACGAGAATCGTCGGCATCATTCAGGCCCGCACGGGGTCCAGCCGCCTGCCGAAGAAAACCCTGGCCGACCTGGCGGGTGCGCCTTTCCTTGCCCGCGTCATTGAGCGAATGCGCCACTGTGAAACGCTCGATGCCCTGGTGTTGGCGACGACGGCCGAACCTTCCGATGACCCGCTGGCCGAGTTAGCGGCTTCGTTGGGCGTGGCTGTTTACCGCGGGGCAGTGGATGACGTCCTCGACCGTTTCACGCAGGCTGCCCGCATGGTCGACGCGACACTCATCGTGCGCATTACCGCCGACGACCCTTTCAAAGACCCCGCCATCACCGACCGAGCGGTGCGCCTTTGGCTGGAACGCCCTGCCGAGTTGGATTACGTCAGCAACACGCTCAAACCGACCTACCCCGAAGGCCTGGATATTGAGGTTTTCACCCGTCAGGCGTTGGAGCGTGCCTGGCATGAGGCCAGCCTGCCTTCGGAGCGTGAACATGTCACGCCCTACATGTGGAAGCACCCCGAGCGTTTCCGAATTCTCAACTTCGAGCACGAGCGCGACCTCTCTCACCTGCGCTGGACGGTGGACTACCCCGCCGACCTGACCTTTGCCCGCGCCGTGTATGCGCGGCTGTATCGGGCGGGGGAAGTCTTCCTGATGGAAGACATTTTGCGCCTGCTGGAAGCCGAGCCGGAACTGGCGCGCCTCAACGCGGGCATTCGCCGCAACGAAGGCTACTTGAAATCGCTGGCCGAGGATGAAAAACACCGCCAGCAAAAGGCCTGAACATTGGAGAGCGCAAGCGAAGCCCGGCGCTGAAGGAGGGGAGCACTCAAATGTTGTAGAAAAGGAGTCCTCTGGTATAACAGAGATAAACGCATCATCTATCTCTCACCAAAGGACTCCCAAATGAAGTCTACCACAGAACGCATCACCCAAATCAAAGACCTCATCGTTGCTGAACTTC
>DRMV01000014.1 GCA_011322445.1 Chloroflexota bacterium
GAAGTTCAGCAACGATGAGGTCTTTGATTTGGGTGATGCGTTCTGTGGTAGACTTCATTTGGGAGTCCTTTGGTGAGAGATAGATGATGCGTTTATCTCTGTTATACCAGAGGACTCCTTTTCTACAACATTTGAGTGCTCCCCCTGGCTCTGGTAGAATAGCCACATGCGCACTGGGAAGATGGTTCTGTTTTTCGTGTTTGTCGGGCTGTTGGCGGCCTGTCGGCCGGCTGCTTCGGCCTTGCCTGCCACGCTGACGCCCTTGGGGAGAGTGCAAATTTCCCCCACCGCGGCCGCCAGCCCTACCCTTGGGCCGTCTTTGCCTTCCCCCACTGCCACCCTGACGCCGAGGCCTGCGCCGACGTCTACGCCTTCTCCCCCCCCGCTGGCCTGGTGGCATCCGCGCCCCGGCACCACTTGGCAAATTCAGCTCAACAGCGGCAATATCGATACGCATTACGATGCCCAGGTGTATGACATTGATTTGTTCGACACCCCTGTGGCGACGATTGCGGCGTTGCACCGCATGGGCCGTAAAGTCATTTGCTACTTTAGCGCAGGTACTTATGAAAACTGGCGCCCCGATACGGGGGCTTTCCCGCATGGCGTTATCGGGAAGGCCCTGGAGGATTGGGAGGGTGAATATTACCTTGATATCCGTCAGGTGGAAGCCCTGGCTCCTGTGATGCGCGCCCGCATGGACCTCGCGGTGAAGAAGGGATGCGATGCCGTGGACCCCGACAATGTGCAAAATTATTTGGAAGACACTGGCTTCCCGCTAACGGCTGCTGACCAGTTGCGCTATAACCGCTGGTTGGCTGCCGAGGCGCACCGCCGCGGGCTGGCCGTCGGGCTGAAAAATGACCTCCCTCAAATTCCTGACCTCGTTGGGGTTTTCGATTTCGCCGTGAGCGAGGAGTGTTTCACCTATGGCGAATGCGCGCCGCTCAAACAGTTCATCACTGCCCACAAAGCGGTTTTCGCGATAGAATATGAGGCTACGGCAGGAGCCGTCTGCCCACGCGCGAATGCCTGGGGCTTCTCGCTGTTGCTCAAGCCGTGGGATCTGAGTGCATGGCGCTATTCGTGCCTGCAAGATTGGAAGAAGGAGTAATTTTATGGTGAGCCAGGAACTGTTGGAAATTTTGCGCTGCCCGGTTTGTGTGCAAGAAGGCAAAGGCGAATTGGAAATGGTCAAAGAAGCGTGGCTGGTATGCCACGATTGCGGGCGCAAGTATCCTATTCGGGACGATATTCCGGTCATGCTGGTGGAAGAAGGCGACAAGTGGCAGGCAACCGCGGTGGAAGACCTGCCTGTGCCGCCGCCCCCTGCTGCGGCGTGAGAAGCGATCGCGCCCTCTAAATCGTGACGATGGACATGGAATCCCTTCTTCACGCTTTGCAGGCAGCCATTACTCGCGGCGACGACGAGGCTACCGAGCAGGCGGTGCAAACCCTGATCGCGGCGGGCGAGGCAGCGGTGCCGGCGTTGCTGGCCCTCAGCCGTGCTGACGATGCAGAAACGCGCTGGTGGGCGCTGCGGGCGTTGGCGGAAATCCGCCACCCTGACGTATTGCTCCGCTTGCAGGAAGCCCTGACCGACCCCGACCCCGCGGTACGGCAGGTGGCGGCTTTGGGCTTGCGGCACCAGCCCACGCCCGAGGCCGTGCCGACGCTGATTGCCTTGCTCTCGGGCGAGGATCGCTTGCTGGCCTCTTTGGCCGCCGACGCTCTGGCTGCCGTCGGCGAAGCCGCGACGGGGGCGCTCATCCAAACGCTGCGGGAAGGCACCCCTGCCGCTCGCATTGAAGCCGCTCGCGCCCTTGCCCAACTGGGCGATAAAGCCAGCATCCCGGCCCTGTTTGAGGCGCTCGATAGCCCTTCCCCCTTCGTCGAACATTGGGCTAACGAGGGCCTGGAACGCATGGGCGTGGGGATGGTCTTTTTCAACCCTGGCCACTGAGGGTGGGCGGTTTCCCCCCTTGGCGACCTTGCTGGAGGCGTGATATGAACCGCCCGACGTGGTTAGCGCGGCTGATCAAGTGGAGCCGGAGCGAATATTTCTGGCTGGCACTGGCCGCTATATGGACATCTTTTCTCACCGTAACCTACGGTGTGTTGTTTGAAAGCCATTCTTATCGGCCTGAAATGCTCCTCGGCGGCGTTGTCGTCGCCGTGGTGCTTTTTTTGTTGGGGTGGGCGCATCCGGCGCTCTACCTCGTGGGGGCCTTCCTGATAGGCTTGCTCAACGGCATCTATGCCCATACGGCCCACTACTGGCATATTGGTGACCTGCCGGTGCGGGTGGAAACCGCTCTGGATTCCTCCGGCGGCGAAATGAGCGAGTTCCTCGACCAGTTTGTGGTGCATTCCAAGTTTGCCTGGGTGCTCATTGCCTATGTTGTCATTGCTTTGGCTCTGGGCGTGTGGGTGTGGTATTTGCATCACAAGCATGTGCAGCAAGCGCCGCAGCACCCCTGGCGGCGTTTGGGGAGGGGGCTGGCGGCGGCTGTTGTGGTTGGCAGCCTGGGCTATTGGGTGGTGGCTTCTTCCTACCCTGCTGTGGCGTTGGGCGTGACCAGTGTGCAGGTTTACACGCGCGTCAACCCGGTGTTGAAGCGCAAAGAAAACGTCGCGGCTTTCATGGCGCACGCCAAGCCATTGCACTGCACGGCCACTTTCGACAAAATCGTCTACGTGCAGGGGGAATCGGCCAACCGCGATTATATGCATGCTTACGGTTACGACCTGCCGACCACGCCGTTTTTGGATGGGTTGAAGAACAAGGTGCAGATTCGGGCGATTTCTCCCGCGAATCAGACCATGACCTCCATTCCCATTTTGCTGACCCCGGCCACGGTAGAAAATTACGATGTCTTCTACACCAGCCCCAGCATCATTTCTGACCTGCGACGGTGTGGTTATCAGACGTTTTGGCTTTCCAACCAGTTGCGTTACAGCCCCTATACGGATACGGTCTCGTCCATCGCTGCTGAGGCCGATGTGGTGCGGTTTGTGTTGGAAGAGTTGAACCCATCTACCACGCCCCCCGATGGTGCGCTTTTTGAGATTTTCTCGCCAGATGAGGTCGTGCCGGGGCGGAAGCAGGCTTTCTTTTTCCATCTCATGGGGTCGCATTACGAATGGTCGCGTCGCTATCCGCCCGATCAGGCCCTCATTCCGCATCCCAAAGACCGTATCGAAGAATACGTCAACACCATTTACTACACCGACCACATTCTGGAGCGGCTTTTCGATCTTTTCCAGCAACGCGGCGAGAATGTGCTCTTCATTTACACTTCGGACCACGGGGAGTGGATGACGGCGACGGCGGGCGGCCATGCCGACGCGCACCCCTACCAGGAAGAGTATCGCGTGCCTTTGGTGTTTTGGGCCACACATCCTGAAGTGTTGCGCCCGATTGCGGAAGCCACCCAGGGGCGGATTGTCAACACCGAGACGCTCGATTTGCAGATTCGCTTCCTCTTGGGGTTGGAGGACGACCCGGGCATCTCGTATAGTTACAAGGTGCTCAGCCTGGGCCCCGGCCGGGTGATGGATTATCGCGACCTGCCTTATCTCAATCATCGAGAAACCCACTGAGGGCCTGAGGAGATAGCAATGGCACTGAGTTGGTGGGTGTGGCTGATGCTGGCCGCAGTGGCGGCGGCAAGTGTATGGTGGTTGCTCAGCCAGCAGGTGGGGGGCGTGTGGCGTGGTCTGGGTAGCGTGCTGGGGGCCAGCGTGGTGCTGTATCCGCTGGAAGCCGCTGTGGTGCGGTGGTTGGTGCAGTGGATTTACACCACCCCGGCCAGGTTTGCCGACCGGGTGCTGGCAAGCCGCCATGTTTTGCCTTTGCAGCACTACGTGGCCGAGGGGGAAGATGCCCTCGCCGGGCTGGTGGCAGCGGCTGCGGTGCTGTTGGTGATTGTGACGCTGGTTGGGATGGCAAAACGCTCGCCCCGGGTAGCAACCGTGCTGCGCCATCCGCTCACGCGGGGCGCGTTTGGCGTGCTGGTGCTGGCCGTGATTGCTTTCGTGGGTTATAACCTGTGGGTGAATTTCCAGTTCCGCCAGCCCCATCCTGTGTTTTATACCGATTGTCATAAACTCTGGTTTCACCATCGGGACGCGCTGGACCAAACCGTGGCAGCCTTCGATGCTGGCGCGCCGGGCATTGAAATTGATGTGCGTTACGACGTGGCCCGGCGTGAGTATTATATTGGCCGTTACGACACCCCTAATCCTCCGCCCGACCAGCGCACCACGCTCGACCAGGTGTTCGACGCGGTGGGGGGACGCGGCTATTTCTGGCTGGATACCAAGACGATTCGCTACCTCACCCCTGCTCAGGCGCAGCAGGCCGCGCAAGATATGCACGCCCTTTTGGCGCGGCACGGGGTGCTTTCGCAGGCCATTATCGAATCTGACCGCCCGGAAAACCTGATTTACTTTTCCCGCCTGGGGCTATATACCAGTTACTGGATTTTCAACATCGATGAAACGGCTTTCCCGCACACGCTTTGGGGGCAATATCTGGCGCTGATGCGCATCAAGCGGAACTACATTCGGGGTGGCTTCGCAGCGATTTCGTTAGACCACCGTTTTTATACCCCCTTTGTGGCATGGATGCTGCGCGGCGCGCGCATTCACCTTTTCACCATCAACGACCCCGAAACACTGGAAACCCTGGTGCATCGCCCCGAGGTCAAAGTTGTGCTGACCGACACGCAGCGCTTCGACATCACCGATTGCCGCTGAGGTCTGACAGCCTTTTGACCAGATAGTGCTCGCCGCGCTCAAAGCCGCGGGCGAGGTAGTATTGCCGTGTGCCCACAGCGGCAATCACCGCAATTTGGGGGAAGCCTGCTTCGCGGGCGACGCGGTCGGCGGCTTCCAGCAGGCGGGTGCCCAGGCCGATGTGCTGGGCCGCGCCCCGCCGCTCCGCGCCCACGGGCAGCGATTGCCCATACACGTGCACTTCCCGAATGATGGCTGCGTCGGTCAGGTCTTTCATCCCCGTGTCGGGCGCTTGGGGTGCGGGCAGGGAAAGCCGCAGAAAGCCCGCTAAGCGGTCGTCGGGGGTGACGAATTGCAGGAAGTGCTCTTCCGCGTGCGCGGCCTGATACGTGAAATCTTCCAACCGCAGGCTTTCGGGCTGCACCTGTTGGTCGCGCACCTCGCGGCAGCGGATGCAGCGGCAGCGGGTGCCGCGGCGCTGCATCTCGGCCAGCACATCTTGCCGCAGGCTGGTGCGCTTGTTGCCCGCCACGACGTGCGTCGAGGGAATGTCGCGAATTACGCGGTTGATGCGGCAGTAGGGCGGCACCGTGGCCTTCAGGTCGGCCAGCAGGTCAATCAGGGTTTTGGTGGTGTAGGGCGTGTATTCCCCCCGCTGCCAGTAAGCGTAAAGTTCGGTGTTGGGCAGCAGTTGGGTGGGGTAGATTTTCAGTTCGTCGGGGCACAGCCCTTGCCACAGGCGGGCAAAATCCGCACGGTCGCTTTCGGGCGTCGCGCCCAGCAGGTTGGGCATCCAGTGCGCCACGATTTTGAAGCCGCCAGCCCGCAGCAGCGCCGCGGCGCGGAGGTTGTCTTCCACGGTGTGGCCGCGCTTGTTGAGGGCCAAAATGCGGTCGTCCATGCTCTGGAAGCCGACTTGGACCTTGGTCACACCCAGTTCCCGCAGGCGGCGCAGCGCGCGCGGGGTGATGTGGTCGGGGCGGGTTTCTATCACCAGCCCAACGTTGCGGTGCCGCGCGGTTTCGTTGTGGCGGTGTGCGGCTTCCAACGTGGGCGCACGGCATTCGCCTTCCTGCTGCCACGCAGGCGGGCAGTCGTCCGCGTTGAGCGCATCGAACAGGCGGCGGATGAACCACGTCTGATAATCCTTGGGGTACGACGTCCACGTGCCGCCGAGCACCAGCAGTTCAATTTTGTCGGTAGGGTGGCCGACGGCTTCCAGCGCGGCCAGGCGAGCGCGCACCTGGCTGTAAGGGTCGAAGCCGTGCATCAGCGCCCGCTGCGCGCCGGGTTCGTCGGGCAGGTAACTCTTGGGCATGCGGACGTCGTCGGGGCAGAAGATGCACTCGCCGGGGCAAGCGTAGGGCTTGGTGAGCACTGTGACCACGGTGACGCCTGAAAGGGAACGCACCGGCTTCAGGCGGATGCGCGCCAGCACGCCCGGGTCTTCTTCCCACGCGCCGGAAGCCACCAGATGGCGGTAGGCCGCGACCAGCGCGCTTTTGCTCAGCAGGCCGCGCGGCAGGGGGTGGCGCTTGATGGCCGTCATCACGTCCATGCCGTCGCGGATGGCTTCCAGCGCGCCGATGGCCTGGGCGAGGGTTTCGGGGGGCAGGGCGTCGCTCATGGGGTGTTCCTGAGGAGAAAGGTCATAAGCCAATTCTACTTGACTTTTGGCCGCGCGGGGCATATAACGGGAGCACTCATAAGTTGTAGAATCAGGCAGCAAGGGGCCAGCCGGTGGTGGGAGACCAAGCATCGCTCAACCAGGCTGCTCGCGCTTTGGCGGTCATTTCAGCCCCGTATGGCGTCCATCGAGCACCGGCTCGTTTGAGCC
>DRMV01000015.1 GCA_011322445.1 Chloroflexota bacterium
GAAGTTCAGCAACGATGAGGTCTTTGATTTGGGTGATGCGTTCTGTGGTAGACTTCATTTGGGAGTCCTTTGGTGAGAGATAGATGATGCGTTTATCTCTGTTATACCAGAGGACTCCTTTTCTACAACATTTGAGTGCTCCCCCCGAAAAAAGTGCAGGCAAATGTTGTAGAAGGGTGATTTCGCCTTTACCCCTCAAGCCGCCTCCTTCGACTTCGCTCAGGGGGCGGCTTTCTCTCCTCTCCCAGTGGGGGAGGAGAGAAACGGCGAGCGAAGCGAGCCAAAGTGGGGCAAGGACGTTTTCCACGACAAGGCAGCCATTTCTACACATTTTGCTTGCACCCCCGCGAAAATTCACCGCGAGAGGGGCAACCTCGCGCCGCGGCCGGGCTTTCCCCCGGCGCGGCGCGGCAATTGCGAAAGAAGAAGGCCACCAGGCGCACCTTAACAAACGTGGCTGTGTTGTATGGACAAACATCGGCACCAGCCCCCAACTCCAGTAAACGCCACCGCCGGGGGCTTGTGCCAGGCTATCCAATGAGGGAAGGTGGGGCCATGCAAAACGCGAGCAACCCTGAACACCCAACACCGTTTCTCACACAGTTTCTGGCAGGCGTGCGGGCAGGCTTGCCGGTAGCGGTGGGCTACGTCCCCATCGCGATTGCTTTCGGGGCGCTGGCGACCAAAGCACATCTTTCCCCCTCAGAGGCCGTGCTTATGTCAGCGCTGGTTTTCGCGGGTGCCAGCCAGTTCATGGCTGTAGGGATGATGGTGAGCGGCGCGGGCGGTCTGCAGATTGTCATCGCGACGCTTTTCATCAACCTGCGTCACCTGATTATGAGCATGGCCGTCCATCACACGGTCGAGGAAACCAACCGGCCGTGGCGTGCCTTGCTTTCCTTCGGCATTACCGACGAAACCTTCGCGCTTCTCACCCTGCAGAACGCCAACGCCCAGGGCAGCCCCACCCATTTGTTTGCCGCCGGCTTGATGGGGGTGGCCTACGGGGGCTGGGTAGCAGGAACAGCCATTGGGAGTTTCGGGGCCGAAATGATTCCCCCGGCCGTGAGCGCCTCAATGACTGTGGGGCTTTATGCAATGTTCATCGCGCTGCTAATGCCCCACGTACGGCGCTCGTGGCGGGTGGCTTTCATCGCGGGAAGCAGCATGGCGCTGAATGCCGTGCTGGTTTCCTTTATGAGCACCGGCTGGGCCATCGTGGTTTCCACCACGCTGGGCGCTTCACTGGGCCTGCTGGCAGGGGAGGCAGAGGCATGAATTCCACCACCGTCGTGATCATAGTCGGCATGGCATTGGTCACTTACATCCCCAGGTTGTTGCCGGGGCTGTTGTTTGAACACTACCACATGCCCGAAAGGTTCAAGCGGTGGCTCCAAAACATTCCCTATGCGGCATTAGGCGCGCTCATCTTTCCGGGCATCATCCACACGGAAAACCCTTTGCTGGGCATCATTGGCGGAGTGACGGCCGTGGTGCTGAGTTTATTCGATTTGCATCTGGTCATCGTGATGACGGTCACGATTTTTGTTGCTTTTGTGGCGTCGTACTTGCTGTAAATTTCCCGCTCACGCCACCGCCCCAGAAAGCCTGTGGGAAGGCAAGGGCAAACTGGCACGCCCCGCCCTCGGCAGCAGCCCGCTCACGCCGCGCGCCCGCGGAAACCTTCCCAATTCGGGTTACGACGCCGGGCGAAAGGCATCTGGCTCCAGGGTAATAACGCGCTCTTCGTTGTCGTAAGCCAGAATTTCCGCGTAGCGCCCCCAGTTGATGAGAATTTTACCCTGCTTTTCGGCTTCGGGTGGGGGGAGTTCCAGCGAAAGGGCCGTGTGAATCACATCCCACTTGAGGGCATGCCCCGCCGCATGGCGCAGCATTTCAATCAACCAGCGGAAAATGGGCAAGCGCCGAATGCGCGTGGCAAAAATCTCTTTCCGGGTGAGAATACTGGCCTCGCTGAACGTTTCGCCCAGGGGGGTAAGGGTAATGTCGCCGTTGTCTACCGTGGCAAAACCCAACAGTTCCAGGGCGTCGATCAATTTCAACAACGTGTCCGAATCAATGCTCAACTCCTCGGCCAACTGATAAATATCATGCGTCTGGCCAGGCGTCTCAGCGAGATATTCCACCAGACCAATGAGATCGTTCAAGCGCACATCCGGAAGCCAGCGGGTGCTGCCCGGTTTACCTGGCGCGCTCCCCAGTTCGATATGTTCCGGCTGCGTCTTGCCTGCCAGAATGCCATACACGCGGTCCACATATTCCAAAAAAGGCTGGGATTTGCGCTGGCGGGGGTGGGGCAAATCGACCTGGATTTCCGCCACCACCCGACCGGGGCCTTTATCCATAATGAGCAGGCGATCGGCCATGAAGACGGCTTCTTCGATGTTATGAGAAACCATCAAAATCGCGCGGGTGGGTATTTTGCCGCTTGCCCACAATTCCAGCAGCTCGCCACGCAGGGTTTCGGCGCTCAAAACGTCCAGGGCCGAAAACGGCTCATCCAAACACAGCAATTCGGGTTCCACCGCCATCGCGCGCGCAAAGCCCACCTTCTGACGCATGCCGCCCGAAAGTTCGCGCGGGTACGCCATTTCAAACCCATCCAGGCCCACCCGGTCCAGCAGATCCAACGTCCGGGGCACGCGCACGCGCTTGGGCACGCCTCGCGCCTTGAGGGCAATTTCCACGTTTTCCTGCACTGTCAGCCAGGGAAAAAGCGCAAAGGTCTGGAACACAATAGTCGCATGAGGGTTCACCCCCACCAACGGCTCGCCACGGTAAAGCACCTGGCCTTCCGTTGGCGGCTGCAAGCCGGTAATAATGCGCAACAGCGTGCTTTTGCCACAACCCGAAGGCCCCAGCAGGCACACGAATTCGCCTTCCTGAATGCTCAAATTGACGTCTTGCACCGCGTAAAAACGGCGCTCGCCACTGCGGTACACCTGCGAAACATGCTTCAATTGAAGAAAGGGCGTTTGGGCCATCTGTTCTACTCCATGCGGAAGCGTTCTTCAGCCAAACGATACAAACGGCGCCAGAACAATCGGTTGATCGCCACCACGGTAGCAATCATCACCAAGGTCGCTGCCAACAAGAGGGGATAATCGCCCGCTGCCGTCGCCGAAGCAATTGTCGCGCCCAGGCCCACCGTCTGAAGGGTGCGCCCCCCAAACTGGATGTACTCCGCCACGATGCTGGCATTCCATGCCCCGCCGCTGGCCGTAATGGCACCGGTCACCAGGTAAGGGAACAAAGCCGGCAAAATCAGCGTGCGCCAGCGTTCCCAGCGGCTCAACCCCAAGAGCGCCGCCGTGTAGTGCAGGTCCTGCGGAATGGTCGAAGCGCCTGCGATCACATTGAACAGCAAATACCACTGCGTGCCCATCAACATCAACAACACCGCGGCCATGTTGAGCCCGCCGGGCAAAGCCACCAACATCAACACAAACACCGGGAAAAGCGCCGTGGCCGGCACAGCCGCCACCATCTGCACAATGGGTTGCAGCCACGAGGCCAAACGCGGGTTCATCCCAATCGCCACCCCCACAGGCACCGTCCAGGCCAGTGCCACCACCAGCGCCACCCACACCCGCAATGTGGTTGCCGCCAGCCCCTGCGCAATGCCCCACCACTGCCCCAACGGGACTTCCAGCAACAGCCCAGCCCCCCTCAACGCCGCGTAGAGCACCCCCACGCCTACCAACGCGCCCATCACCCGGCCGACCCAATGCCAGCGCGAAGGTGCGCCTTCGGCTTCCTGCGAAGCGCCAAACGCCCACCGCTGCACGGTCCAGGCATCAAAACGCTCACTCACCGCGGCGAACCATTCACTCACTAAGCGCAGCACCGAAGTCTTGCGCAAGAGGTCATAAAACCATGACCGCGTCGGGTATTCGCGCTCCACCATCTCGAGGGTAAAGCGCTCCGACCAGGCAATCAAAGGTCGCCAGACCAACTGGTCAAGCGCCACGATGAGCAAAATCAACGCCCCCAGCCCCCACAAAATTGCCCGCAGGTTTCCCTGGTTGGCCGCTTCTTGCAAATAGGAACCCAACCCCGGCAAGCGGAAATCGCGTGAACCCACCTGAAAAATTTCCGCAGCCATCAAGAAGAACCACCCCCCCGCCCAACTCATCATACTATTCCACACCAGCCCTGGCGTGGCAAACGGCAACTCCAAAGATTTGAAGCGCAGCCAGCCGTTGAAGCGAAAGATGCGGCTGGCTTCCCGGTATTCTTTGGGCACGGTTTTCAACGACTGATACCACGAAAAAGTCAAATTCCATACCTGGCTGGTGAAAATGAGCACCACCGAAGCCAGTTCCACCGCGATCGCGCGGGGCAAAATCGCCGTTAGCCCTAACAACACCACGGGCAAAAACGAAAGAATCGGCACGCTTTGCAAAACATCCAGCAGCGGGATCAAAATCTGCTCTGCGCGGGCGTGCTTGGCCGCGATGTACCCATACCCTAACGCGAACAGTAGGGAAAGCAAATACGCCGCCGCCATGCGTAGCAACGAGCGCATGGCGTAATAAGGCAACACTTTGGGGTCAAGACGAATTTCGGGCCCCGGCACTGTAGCATGCGCCGAAAGCGCCAGCCGCACACCGACATAAATCAGCGCCGCCACGCCCAAAAACACCCACATATCTTCTTTGGAAAAGCGCCTCAAAGGCTGCCCGGTTCGATAAATTTGTCGCATCGCAAAAACCCAGGACCAGGAATCAGGAATATCGCCAGTACGCCCTCATCAATCCTTCATCTATTCTACTATACCCCCCACCGCGAACCTCCATGACATTTTTCACAAACTCTAAGCGCATTTTGCAGCAGATGACCACGCGGCGGGGTATAATTACTGTCAGCGCTTCTCGTCACAGCCTTTACCGTTTCCTCGCCTCAGCCGACGCCCCAGGAGGTCTGCATGGTTTTCTCGACCCTGCTTTCCCCGCATCGGATGCACATTCCCGACGGCTTTCTCAGCATCCACGTTGCGTTGCTGTTATGGGCCGTCAGCGCCGCGTTCCTGGCCCTGGCCCTGCGCCAGAGCCGCAAAACGCTGGGAGAACGCCAGGTGCCCTTGATGGGCATCATGGCGGCTTTTATTTTCGCGGCCCAAATGTTCAACTTCCCCATTCCGGGGGGCACCTCAGGGCACCTGTTAGGCGGTGTGCTGGCCGCCATTCTCCTCGGCCCGTGGGGAGGCATGTTGACCATGACCGCCGTCATCATGGTGCAAGGCATCCTCTTCCAGGATGGCGGTCTGGTCAGCATGGGTGCCAACCTTTTCAACATGGGCATTCTCACCACGCTGATCGGCACGGCCATCTACCGGCTGGGGGCACACCGCAGCCAGCGTGTCAAGATGCTGCTGGCGGGGGGCGCGGCGTGGCTCTCGGTGGTAGGGGCTGCGCTGGCCGCCTCGCTGGAACTCTGGCTGAGCGGCACCGTGGCGCTGGCCGTTGTGGTTCCGGCCATGGTGGGTGTCCACGCCGTCATCGGCATCGGAGAAGCCATCATCACCGTGGCCGCGCTGAGCTTTGTGCAGCGCACCCGCCCCGACCTGCTGGAAGATACGGCGCCCCAACCCGTTGCCCGAGGCTGGATTGCCGCGGGATTGCTGCTTTCTCTCGGAGTCATTCTGCTGGCGCCGTTGGCTTCCACCAATCCCGACGGGCTGGAAAGGGTAGCCCACAACTTAGGCTTCCTGAACCGGGAAGCCCCGCCGCCGGTGCACCTCCTGAGCGACTACACCCTGCCTTGGCTAAGTCATACGCCCTGGTCCACCATCCTCGCCGGGGTCATTGGCGTCGCGGTGGTGACCGCCCTGGCCTTCGGCATCGCTAAAGCCCTGCGACGAACAGCGTGAAAACCCTCTCCTCGCCTTGCGCGCCCCCGCAGGAAGCCCCATCCATCCCCAGGGGGCGCGACCCGCGACTGAAAGTCGTCTGGACCCTGGCTTTTATCTTATACGCCCTCGCACTCCCCGATGGGCAATGGGGTGTCTTTCTTTTAAGCGCCGTCGGGCTGGGCGGGGTGGCGATGCTCAGCGGCGTCCGCTGGACGGCAATGCTTCGCCGCGCCCAGGTGGCTTTGCCGTTTGCGCTGGCCGCCGTTTCTACCGCGTTCATCTGGCCAGGGCGGCCGTGGATGACCTTCCACCTGGGAGGCTGGACGCTCACAGTGACCGTCGAAGGGGGGATTCACTTCTTGAGCATCCTCTTACGCGCCTGGTTGGCCGCACAAGCCATCGCCCTGCTGGGATTGACCACCCCCTTCCCGCAATGGCTATGGGCCTTCCGCCGCTTAGGCATGCCCGCCGAACTGACCACCATGCTGCACCTGATGTACCGTTACCTGGCCGTGCTCACCGCCGAGACCCTGGGCCTTCAGCGTGCCCGCACCGCCCGGCAGGCTGCGCCGCTGCCGGGGAAGCGCCCCCCCGGCCTTTTGTGGCAGGCCCGGGTAACCGGCCACATGGCGGGCCAGCTTTTCCTGCGCAGCCACGCGCGCGCCGAACGCGTCTACCAGGCCATGTTGGTGCGGGGCTACCGCGGCGATTGGCCCATGTCATCCAACCGCCGCCTGACCGCCTGGGACTGGCTGCTGGGGGTGCTGGGCGTGGCATTCCTGTTGCTCATCGAAGGACTTGTGCACCGATGAATCGCACCGAACTTCGCTCCTCGCTTGCCCCCACATCACCACTGCTTTCCACTTCCCCCCTCATTCGCATTCAGGGGCTGACGTTCCGCTACGGCGACGACGCCCCCGCGCTCGTCAACATCAACCTGACCATCGCCGCCGGGGAAAAGGTTGCCGTGGTGGGGCCTAACGGCTCTGGAAAAACCACCCTCTTGTTGCACCTCAACGGCCTCCTGCAGGGGGAAGGGCTGGTCGAAGTCGGTGGGCTTCCCGTTGCCAGGCCCCACCTCCCGGCCATCCGCGCGCTGGTAGGCCTGCTGTTTCAGGACCCCGATGACCAGTTGTTTTCGCCCACGGTGTATGAAGACGTCGCCTTTGGCCCACTTCAGCAGGGGCTCTCCCCTGAAGAGGCCCAGCAGCGGGCATGCGCCGCTCTCGAGCAGGTTGGGCTTAGCCACCTGGCGCAGCGCGCGCCCTACCGCCTCAGTGTCGGCGAAAAGAAGCGCGCCGCGCTGGCCACGGTGCTGGCCATGCAGCCCCAAATCCTTGCCCTGGACGAGCCCACCGCCAACCTCAACCCGCGCGCACGGCGGCAGTTGATCGCCCTCTTGCGGGAACTCCCCCAAACCATGCTGGTCGCCACGCACGACATGCAACTGGTGGCGCGCGATTTCCCCCGCACGGTAGTGATGGATGAGGGGCGCATCATCGCCGACGCGCCCACCGAAGAAGTGCTGCACGACCGCGCCTTCCTGGAAGCCCACGGGCTGGAACCACCTTGCTTGCCTGAACAGGCATAGCCGCCCAACGCTGCCTTGGGGCAGCACGAAGCCGCCTTGACGTTCGGCCTCATACAGTAACCGTTTTATCTTAGGTTGACAAAATAGTGTTAGGACTTTCGCTCAGGCGGGTTGAAAAGCCTTGATGGTAGAGTTACGGAATGTAGTGGGCCCCCAAAATTGGACACCAAATCAGGGGGCTGAAGCAATTTTCTCCTCAGCCCGCTTTACCAGCCAAGCCGCCTCAAGCCCCGCGGGCGTGAGATAGCCCAACGACGAGTGAATCCGCTGGTGCTGATACACTTCTTCCAGGAATCGCCCCATCTGCTGTCGGGCATCGCTCAAGTCCCTGTAATCCGATAACGCCACCTCCTCTTCTTTGATCATCCGCATCAGCCGCTCTGCATAGCCGTTCTCCTCCGGCATTCCCGTGCCTGCCATGCTGATATGAACGCCATGTTCCTCCAGAGCCGCTACATAAGCCGTCGCCGCATACTGCACCCCCTGGTCGCTGTGGTGAATTTCAGGCACATGGGTTGCCACGGCCTGCTCCAGCGCTGTCAGGGTCAGTTGCTGGTCTAAATGACGGCTCAAGGCCCAGCCACGGATGCGGCGAGTAAACACATCCATAATCACCGCCAGGTACACAAAGCCTTGTGCCAGGCGAATGTAGGTAATATCGGACACCCAAACCTGGTCGGGCCGTTGCACCTGCAACCCTTTCACCAGGTTGGGGTAACGCTGGTAGCCGTGTTGGCTTTGCGTGGTGCGCACTTTACGCTTCTTGACTGCTTGCAGCCAGCCTTTTTGGCGCATCACCCGTTGTACCCGCTTGCGGCTGACCTGCATCCGGTAAGGCGCACGTCGCAGTTGGGCAGTGACGCGCCGTGTACCGTAAGTTGGAAAGGTACCCAGGATGTCCAGAATGGCCCTGGCTAAGGCCGTGTCATCAGGCGGTGTGGGACGGTGGTAGTAGGTGCTCCGCGGCAGGCCAAGCACCTCGCAGAGCATAGCCACGGGATAGCCATGGGCTTGATGAAGATACTCAATCATCACTCGCTGCCTTCCCCGGTCAAGCCCAGCATGAGCGAGGCTTTTTTTGCCCTTTCCAGTTGCAAGGTCAGCCGGCCCACCATGCGATCCAGTGCCTGGATCCGGATTTCAGCCTGTTGGCGCTCTTGATCACCGCGAAAGATCTGGTCAGCCTGGGCAAGAAACGGCTGTTTCCAGCGGGTCAGCAAGGATGGTTTGATGCGGTGCTCACGGCAGACTTCGGCCGCCGTTTTCGTTCCACTGATGACAGCCAATACAACGGCTGCTTTGAACTCAGGTGTGTAAGTCCTGCGTTTACTCATCGGTCTCTCCTGATTTTGGGCGCTCGTGTTACTTTACCACATGTCCAAGATCAGGGGACCACTACACTAACTTTACATCGCTCGTTGTAAAACTGCCACATACCACATTGCTTGCTCCAAAGGGACTGTCGCTACAAACTGCCCTCGCTCATAATCAACCATTCCGCCTGATTCTACCTTCACCAATTGCAGCCCCGTACCCTCTAACAACAACCGCAAATCCGCCGGCGAGTAACACCGTAACCGTTTCATCTTGGGTTGACAAAATAGTGTAAGATAAAAATAGATACAACCTTACACCAAGGAGAGGTGCAAAATGGTGCAATGGTTGGTCTCTCCTGTTGCGGATTCCCCCAACATCACATCCCAGACCAGGCAATGCCCCCAATGTGGCTATGAATTTGCTTATCGCCACGGGCAGCGCACTCGCATCATCGGCGATTGGAAAATCTCTACCGTCACCCAACTTCGCATGCGTTGTCCCAAATGTGGCACAACCTGGACGGTTTATCCTGAAGGCATCGACCCGGCCGTCCGCCGCAGCCGCAGAGCGCAACAATTCGGCGTTTTCCTCTACGCAGCCGGCCTCTCTTACCGCCAAACAGCTGCTGCCCTGCGCACCTTGGGTATTCCCGCTTCGCCGTCTACCGTACTGCGGGATGTCCAAAGCCATGCTGCCCGCGAACAAGTACGGGCCCATCATGCGCTCTTGAAGGGCAAAGTTCGTGTCCGCACCATTGGCGTAGACGGCACCGGTGTCAAAATGGCGGGCAAGCCCAACGGGAGCACTCATAAGTTGTAGAATCAGGCAGCAAGGGGCCAGCCGGTGGTGGGAGACCAAGCATCGCTCAACCAGGCTGCTCGCGCTTTGGCGGTCATTTCAGCCCCGTATGGCGTCCATCGAGCACCGGCTCGTTTGAGCC
>DRMV01000016.1 GCA_011322445.1 Chloroflexota bacterium
ACATACCACCCTTCGCTGCCATCAGGCGACGGCGCAGAAGCGGTCAAGGCTGGGGCAGTCGTGTCCACCTCGACCGTTTTGCGCCAGGAAGTGCTGTTTCCGGCATTGTCCGTCGCTTCACACTCGACGACATGCTCTCCGTCGCTAGTCACATTCACCGGCGGCGTCTGCCATGCCCCCCCGTCTATTCGGCACTCTACCGAAGCCACCCCGCTTGTGGCGTCTTCTGCACTTGCGCCTATCTGCACCGGTGCGGTCACAAACCAGTCATCGTCGCCGTTTGGCTCAGGCATGGAGGGCGTGAGCGTCGGCGCGGTTGTATCTATCTTCACCGTCACCCGCTGTGAAGTCGTCGTATTTCCCGCCACGTCCTCGGCTTTGAAAACGACCGTATGGACACCGTCTGTTGACAAATTCACCGTCTCGCCGCTTTGCCACGTTCCGCCGTCCACCTGGTACTGCACCGAAGCCAGGCCGGAAGTCGCGTCACTCCCGCTGGCGCTCACCTGCGGGCTGGTGACGAACCACCCGTTCTGACCGTCCGGCGCGGGCACCGAAGGGGTGAGTACCGGCGCGGTGGTATCCACTTTCCAGGCCACCGATGCCTGCGTGCTGCTATCCCCGTAAGTGCTCTCCGCCCAAAATGCCACCGTGCCTGTGCCATCGCCGGGGGCATAGGTGCAGGTCGGGGAAGCAGTATTGGGCTGGCAAATGTAGCCCCATAGGTTGGTTTCGATAGCCGAAATGACATATCCGGAAACCGGCTCGTTGGCCGTAAACACCAGGTTCGCTCCGCCCCGGCACCAGCCGTTGTTGCCCGGTGTGCCGCATTGGAAACTGGCGTCCGCCGTGGCCGGAGGGTCGGTGGTTGTGACCGTGACGGGTTTCACCGTGTAATACCCAGACCCAATTGCGAGCGATTGACACACCCCTGAACTGCATCTCACGCCAGGGATGTTCCCTATGTTGTCGCCGCAAGTGTAAATATAGGTGCAGATGTAATAGGAGGTGTTGCTGCTTAGCACCACGTTATGGTAACGGGTCTCGGTGTGCGTGCGGTTAGGGCCAGTATAGTCAGCAAGTACGGTTCGAGCCACACCCACCGAGGCGGCAAAAAGCGTCCCTATTAGCGCCAAACCAAGGATGATCTTTCTCATGCGTTCATCTCTCAAAATACACCCGGCACGAAACGCCAGGGGGTTTCGTTGCGATAGGCTGCATACCCGGCAATCAGGCGTTCTTCCCACCATACCCGTACAGCCATGATAGCCAGCAGGCACGCGAGCAAGGCAAGGTTGCGCCAGGAAGGGAGCGTCGACACCACACCCAACCAGGTCAGGCTTTCCCCGGCATACATGGGATGCCTCACCCAGCGGTAGGGGCCGCGCTGCACCAGACCGCGGTCGGCAGGCGCGACGCCAAAGGCTTCACGCAGGCTGACCATTGCCCACAAAGTCAGCGCCATGCCCGCCGCGGCCACGCCCTCTGTCCACAGGGAACCCTTCGGCGCGGTGAAAAGCAACGGCAGGGCAACCGCTGCCCAGGCCAGCAGCCGCACCCTAACGGGCGCTTCCCTGTGGGGACGGCCATGCGCCAGAATGAGCGTGCCCGCAGCCGCCGCTTGCAAAGCGACCAACGCGCTCAAGACCGTTGGCGATTGCAAATTGACCGCCGCCAACGCTGCCGAGAACGCCGCGCCGAGGTAGTCCAACCAGCGCATCAGAACCCGCCTCCCATCGTCGCACCCAATGCCATCATCAGCGGCAGCAGTACCGCGGCCAGCATGGGCACAAAGAAAAAGACCGTCAGGGGGGCGATGAGTTTATTGCTCAACTGCTCTGCCTCCCGCTGGATTTTGGCGCGGTATTCACGGCTAAAACCCTGCGCCACGGCAAACATCTGGCGCGGGGCGTCCGTGCCTTTGGTGGCCGCCAAATCCACTTGTGCGCCGAAGGCGCTCAATTCGTCCAGCCCCCACTCGGCCAGCCTGACTTTCAGCAGGCCGGTGGTCGCCCCGCGGGAGAACAGCACCCGGTTGGTGCGGGAAGCCTCGTCGATGACTTCCTGGAAAATGCGCCCGACCAGAAACGGCAACTGCGCTACACGCCGCAGGGCGTTCTCCGGCGCGACGCCCGCGCTCATCTCGGCAGCCAGTAACGCCGCCACTTCTGGCAGCCCGCGACGCACCTCGGCCTTGACCTCCCGCGCCCGCTGGCGCAGCGTCACCAGCGGCAGCGCGCCGGCGTACACCAGCACCAACGCGGGCAAAAGCGGCACGGCCATCATCAAAGACAACACAACCGCAATGACCACATAGGCCACCGCCTTGCCCACGATGCCTGCCAGGCTTTCGTTCTGGTAATAACCGCCCAGGCGCGCCCAACGGTACTGCAGGCGGAGTGCGCCCAGTGACACGCCCCAACGGTCGAGGATGCTTTCGCCTAACCTGTCCAGCGCGCCGCCTTGCTGCCCGGCGGCGTAATCGCCCAGCCTGCGGGTGGACGCCCGCTCGATGCGCCACCCGCGCAGGGCGATGAATACCAGCACAGAAGACACCAACGCCGCGCCCAGCGCCAAAATGCTCCTTACCTCTCCTGCCGCAGCCATCAGACCGCCTCCTGAAGCATTTTCTTCACCACGATGAGCCCTGCCGTCATCCACACGACAAGCACAGCAAAGACGATTTGAATACCGAGAGAATGGGCATAGCCGCCCTGGGTCATGCTGACCATCATCAGCAGCGCCACGCCTGCCAGGATGTACAACGTGCCCTGGGCGCTTGCGCCCTTCGACCGCGCCATGACCCGCGCGTCCAGGACGTCGCCCAGGTTGTCGGCGGCCTGGGCGAAAGCGTCGGCAAAGCCCACGCCGCCCGTTTCGGCCAGCCGTTCCAGCAGCACCACGACCGTACCGAGCGCGGGCGAAAGGGCGATGGCCTCATCCAGCGCATCGGTCAACGCCTTGCGCCCGTGTTGTTGCAGGTTGCGGGCGAGGTTGTCCACCCACCTCCGCAACGGCTTTTTGGGCGAGAGGCTTTTCGACACCTCTTCCAGCGCCACGGTGATATTGGGCGTGGTCTTGACCACTGCGTTCATCCGCACCAGGAACATGGGGATTTCGTCTTCAATCTGGTTCTGCATGGTGCGCCACTGTTCGGCGACCCAGCCGTCGAAGAACAGCGCGCCGGCGGCCAGCCCCGACGCGCTCACCAGCCACGACAGGCCAAACATCCGCAGCGCGAGCACAAGCGCGGCAGCGGCTACGCCGCGCCCCAGCCACACGGCAAGACCTTCCCAGCCAGCCACGTTCAGGCCGACGCGGGAAAAAGCCACCCGCACGCGGTGGTCTTTGGAGCCAAAGGCCACGTCGACGGCCTGCACGCCTCCCGTGAACGCTTCGAGGCGCTTTTGGGCTGGCTTCATGGCCTTGCGGGCGAGCCAGTTCACGGCAAGGTAAACCAGCCAGGCCAGCGCCCCGCCCACCAGGAAGGGGCGCGCCTGATAGAGCAGGTTCATCACGGTTTGGTTGTCCATCATGCCACCGTCCTCGTCACGGAGATTGCTTCCAGCGCCGCGTCGCCGTTGGTATAGAGCCTGCGGAATTTCACATTACCGCCGGAGAGTTCCCGCTGGGCGACCTCCCACACGCCGATGATACGGCGACGGCGCTGCCCTTCTTCGTCGTCCGCCCACCCCACCTGTACCACCAGGTCGATGGCCTGGGCGAACATGGACTTGGCCGCCTCGAAACGCACGCCGCGGTCGGTGAACATGATGACGCCCATGCGGTGGACGGCCTCTTTCGGCCCTTCGGCGTGGAAGGTAGACAGGCCGGGGTGGTCGCTCATCTGGGCGCGAAACAGCGCCAGCGCCGCGTCGCCGGTGCGGATTTCGCCCACGATGAGCCACTTGGGGGACATCCGCATCGCGTCGTCCACCCCATCGGCGAGGGTATAGGCAGGAACGTCGGAGCCAGGGGGCGACGGGCGCGCCTGAATGGTGACGACGTGCGGATGGTCTAACCAAATCTCCTCCGGGTCTTCAATCTTGACCACCCGCTTGGTCTTCGGGATGCCGTTGGCGAGGGCGGCCAGCAACGTGGTCTTACCCGTGGCCGTACCGCCGATGACCAGCACCCGCAGTCCGCGCCCGACCGCCTCGACCAATCCCTGAATGACCGCCTCGGGAGCGACCCTCCAGGACACTAACAGCGAAGGCGGCACGGGGCGCGGTTCGTACAGGCGGATATTGACGCTGGGGTAGCCCTTCCCCGGCGCAATGACGGGGTGCAGCACCTTGATACGCGCCCCACCGGGCAGGGTTTCGGAACGCGGCAGGCCCGCGTCCACGCTGGGGTTGGCCTCGTTCACCGCCCGTCCCAGGGGAGCGAGCAGAGCGTCCACAGCCCGCCAGGTCTGTTCGAGGTCAAGGTTGTCTTGCACCAGTTCAAAGTCGGGCGCACCCTTGCGGAGCACCCACAACTGGCCGTAGGGCGTGATGGCGACCTCGGACACCTCGCCGGGCTTTAGCCACGGGTCGAGGAAGCCCAGCCCGCCGATGCGTGCGGCCACCTGTTGCGCCATTGCGTGAACCAGGTCAGGCGCAGCCGACCACCCGCGCTGCGTCAGCACGGTACGCACGGCGTTTTGGGCGCGCGCCAGCAGCGTGGTGCGGTCTCTCACCTCGTCGAGGGACAGGTTGCCGATGATGGCGGCGGCCTGTTCCACGACCTCCCCCTGCGCTTCCGGGGGGAAAGTCTGTACCACGGCATCCCACGCGTTCGTCATCGGTCACCCCTTTCGGATTTTGATGAAGCCCAGTTTGATGGCTTTGCCCTCGCGCCGGCCCGCTTGCCGTTCACCTCCAAAGAGCATGTCGGTCAGTTTGTGCAAGGGACGGGCAAAGGCGTCCGAGGCGTCCAGGGGTGAGCGCCCCTGGTCTTGCGCCAACGGCACCTCTGGCACATACGGCAGCACAGCGGCCACCGGCGGGAAGCCCGACAGCCCCAAATTCTTCGCCGCGCTGTCGGCGGCCTGATGCCATTCGTCGGGGGTCAGTTGCCCGCCTTCCCGCTGGTTGAGCACTACCACCACGTTGCCCGCGCCAATGCGGTGCTGCCCAGCGGCGCGCTGCACCACGGTGCGGTAGGCTTCCACCGACGCCCAAGCGTCGGCCAGGGTTGCCCGCGAGACCAGTATCAGCGTGTTGGATGCAGCGATGGCGAAGGGGGCAACGCCGCCCGTGGGGGCGTCCAGGACAATCGCGGCGTAGTTAGCGTATGCCGCGGTGGTCACCAGCGTTTGCACCGAAGCGGGGTCGTCTTTGGGCAAAGACGCTGCCCGCGCTTCGGCCAGCACGTCGGGGAAGCCTGCCAGGACGTCCAAATCCCCCACCTGCTGCAAGGCGGCTTGCAGCCCTTCCGCGGTGGGGTTTTGCATCCAGGCGGTGAAGTTCGGTTCGGGCTTCAGCCCCAAATGCAGGGGCACGACGTCGGGCGCGCCCAGGCCAATCAGCAGGGAGCGCAAGCCCTTGCGCGCCGCAGCCAGCGCCAGCGCCTCGGCAATCGTGGAACGCCCGGCCCCGCCGCAGCGGTTCCAGACGGTGACGATACGCAGCCCTGCCACCGCGGCGCCTCCGCCCGCGCGCCCGCCGCCCCACATCTGGGGCGCAGCGGGAGCCTGACGGCGCAGCGCCAGGGCGTCCGCATACATCCGCCCTGCCAGTTCCACCAGGTTGGCGTCGCCGCGGAACGCGGCTTTCACCGCCGGTTGCTGCTGGACTTGTTCCACCGTAGCCTGGTCAACCTGCGGGGGCAGGAAGACATACACCGCCGCGCTGACGCCCGCCAACGCCTGAATAAGACTGTCGGGGCCGGGGTAAAGCGCGGCTTCCAGCAAGACGACTTCGGGGTTGGACGCCAGTTTCACCTTGACGTCCTGGGGTTCGGTGGCGTAACTCACCACACGAAAACGGCTATCGGCGGCAAGCGCCGTGTACCAGACATGCGTGCGTTCCGGCGAGCCAGCCAGCAAGACCGTGACGGCATCCTGCTGGCCGCCGTTGCCGTTACCAATGTTCCAGCCCATAGAAAACCCTCCTTACGGCCGCGAGGTGGGCGCGGGGGTAGGCGTCGGCATCCCAGGCTTCCACCCTTCGGGTGTGGGCGTCGGGGTAGCCGTCGCGGGGAAGACCATCAGGTCAGGCAGCCACAGGCCAGGGGACGTGAACGGCTGGGCGTCGCCAGGCATCCGGTACAGGTACAGCGTGGCGTTGCCTGCACTGGAAAGCGCAGCCAGCAGTTCCAGCGCGTTGACGCGGCGGGTCACTTTGGGCGTGTTGGGGTCGGCGAAGTCATACAACACAGCCTGCAATTTCGTGGGAACGGCCACCCCAATCACGCCCTCGTGCGCCCGCTCACGATAGGCGGCCATCGGCAGCCCCGTTCCCGTGTCGGTGGGCATGGCCTCGACCTCTTGCGGGTCACGGGCGACGAAGTCAGGGTCAATGTAGGTCACGCGCAACCCTTCGATGACGGCTTTGCTGAACGTGCCCTGCAATTCGGCATCATTGCTTTGCACCACGGCGACCACCCCCACCTTGTCGCCAATACCCAACGTGCCGCCCAGGCCCGACGCGTCCACGACGTGCAGGGCGATTTCCCGCTCATCGGGAGCCAGTTTCACCGGTTGCCCCAGGTGCGCCTGGCGCACAATGTCGCCCGCAGTGCGGGCCACGGCCACCGTTTGCCCCACCACTTCATCGATGCTGGTGAAGGCGTCTTTGGGGACGTTGGCCTGGGGCATGGAAACCACTTTCAGGTCGTTGGCGGTCAGGACGTGGCCGGGCTGCAAATCACGGGCAGCCACCACCACGGAAGCCTGGGGCGCGGGGCGCAATGCTGCCAGAGCGCCCAGGAACACCAACACGGCTACAACGATTGCAACAAGGTTCTTGCCTTTCATGGGGTCAGTCCTCCTGAGGAGTAAAGATTTCTTCCAGACCTTCGACGATAGCGGCCACGTCTTCCAACGTGCCGGTTTGCCACGAAACAACCTCACGGGTTTTCCGGTCGATTTCCAAAATCAGCGCCACGGAGACCGGGCGGCGCAGCCATTGCCGCGCGGCGCGCAGCCATTCGTCAGGGCGTGTCGTTGTCTTCTCGCTCATCGGTTGCTCTCCTGCGTAGGCGCGGGGGTGGGCGTTGGGGTCGTGAACGGCTGCGGCGACGGCAGCGCCCCCCACCAGCCAGTCGTGGGGGAAGGCGAAGGCGTCCATGTCGCCAGACGCCCGCCGCTTCCGCCTGCACCCCCACCGCCGCTTTTCGCGGGCAGCACAGCGGCCAGCGTCAGAATGATCACAGCCAGGACAAGTACAAGTGCAATGGTGCTGATTTGCTTGCTCGTCACGCGTTACCTCCGAAAGTACGGTTCATCGCTGCGGCGATTTCGGCATCCGAGGGTTCGGGGACGTCCAGTATCAGGGGTTGGAAGACAATGGGAGCCTGGTCGAGCCTGTCCATGCTGTACGGGAAACGCCCCATCACCTGCCCGATGCGCTGGTACGAAAGGAAATTGCGCCAGGTCTCATCGCGGAAGCCCTTGCTGGAACGGGCAAAGGCTTCCAGCGCCAGTTCCTTGTCTTTCGGGTTCTTGATGAAACCCACCACCCAGTTGTTGCACGACGAGATGATGGCGTCGCCCAACAGGTGCGGCGCCTGGGTGCAGAACGCCATGCGCACGCCATGCTTGCGGCTGTCCACCGCGAAATCCGAAAAGATGCGAATGTGCGTGGCTTCCTCGTCGGGAGGCCCCGCAATCCCGCCCAGGATTTTGTTGGCCTCCTCGAAGACCAGAAAGAGCATGTTCTTGGCCTTGCCCTGGGTTGCCCGGTACCAGGCCATGTCCATGTAAAGATGCCAGCCCAGCCAGGCCAGAATAAAGGCTTTGAGTTCCTCGGAAGCAAACATGCCGCCCTCGACCACGGCAATCCCCCACGGCGCGGCCAGGTCGCCCACGTCCAGCGTGTCGCTGCCCGCGCCGAACATCTCGGCGGCGTTGCCCTCGACCAGGTGGCGCAAGCGTTCCAGGATACCCTCGTAGATATTGACCAGGAAATCCGACCGGCGCTGATACGCCACTTCCTGAAGTTCCCGTTCCAGGTAGGCGTAGAGTTCGCTCAAATCGCTGCGGCGGCTGCGATGCCAGGCGATGAGGTTGCGTGTGAGTTGCGGCACGTCGCCCAATGGTGTGCCTGGGGGAAAGCCCACCAGGTCGGCCTCGTCGGGCTGCACCTTGCCCCACTTCGGGTCTTGCCGCACCTCGCGGTCGTTGACCAGCACCCCCGTTTGCAGGTACACCGCACGCAGCGCCTTGCGTAACACCTTTTTCTGGCGGCGCTCGCCAAGTTTCTGTACGCCAGTGAAGATGTCCGTGAAGGCGTCTAACTGGATGGACGGCGGGATGCCCTTGCCGATTTGCAAGGGGTTCCAGCGCAACGGGTTGGCGGCTTCCGGCCACAACTGGTACACAGTGACATGCCCCGCCATACCAGGCGCGTTGAGCAGTTTGCGCCAGCCTGCACCGAAGTCCAGCACCACGGAACGGACTTTCCAGTGCTTCGTGACCTCGTACACCATCCGCTCGGCGGCTACGGATTTACCCCAGCCGGTATCCCCCACGAAGAGGGTGTGGAAGAAGCGGGACTTGCTCAGTTTGACGGGCGCGGTGGTCAGGTCGCCCGTTTCGGGCGAAAACTGGTGACCCAGCACCACCTCCCCGTCCATGTCGGGGTAGAACGACAAACCGGTGGGCAGCGGGGGTACGGCGGCCACCAGCGTACCCTCCTCGAAAATCCCCGGCGTGGTGAACGCGGCCACGCGTTCGGGAGGCAGCATGGTGGCGTATTTCGTCCACAGGCTGCCCGCGAAGGGGTCTTGTTTGCTTTCTTCAGGCGCGATCCACGGCATCAGCGCTACGGCGTGATTGCGCAGCGCCTCGGCGTCCTGCGGGTCAGGCGCAACGGTCAGCACGGGCGTGGGAATTTTCGGCCCGTGATACGCCTGGGGCGTCAGGGCTTGCGCTGCCCGTGCGCCGCGCTCGGAAGCCGTGAGGATGAGGGCAGTCGTCATGAAGCCCCCCTCATGGCTGGCCTGATTGACGATACCCTCCAACTGGCGCAGCACCTCCGTGGTGCGGATGGCAACATCGTCTTCAGCCTGCCATGAACGGCTGATATTGACGCCAGGCATTAGCCCTGTGCTCATACTGAAGCCTGCCATTTGCCCTGCCGTCAGGTTACGGACATCCGACCACGTGCGCGCTTCCTGATGCGTTTGCCCCCACCCCTCCTGCACGCTGTCGGTAGCGCCGCGTGTGTTCGCGCTGCCCTCGGTATGGCTGCGCGAGGCGGTGTTGGTGATGGTGACGGCGGTTTGCTGCGACGTGCCGTGTCCTTGTGTCATCGCCGTACCGTCGCTAACCGCGTGGCTGACGTTCCAACCGTCCGTTGCCGATCTCTCGGCATGGAAACCGCCCTTGGCCCCAGCCACAATGGCGCTCACGTCCAACTGGACATTGGCGCCGCCCCCCACGGTTTCGGAATGGGTCTGGCCTGCCATGTTGGTTTCGGTGTGCGTCTTGGTAACAGACTGCTGCCAATTCTCCCCCGTGCCGCGCGTGACGCTCACCGAGCGGCTTCCTCCCACCGTGTCGCTCACGCTGTCGGTGTGGGAAACCTGGTCTGCGTGTCCCCTGCCCCACGAATGCTGCGCGCCGTCCGTGACGCCGCGCCCGTCCGTGTGCCCTGCGCCTTTTCCGGCGCTGACGCCCTGACTTACTGCGGCCATGATAGGCAGCGACATACTGAAACCCATACCCAGGTTGCCCCGCTGCCGCGAGGCAACGATGGAGGCCAGGCGGGCAACCTGCATCAAGTCACGGGTCAGGCGTTCCCGTGAAATGCGGTGCGAGGCCACCTGGAAGACGAAATCCTCCCTGACCTTCGTCAGGCCGCGGAACAGGATTTCGTTCTGCTCGGTAGCCATGTCGTCGCCTGTGGGGTTGGGCAGTTCGCCATCGCGGGAGATACCCCTGCGGGTCTTGCGCGGGTCAGGGTAGCCCAGGATAGCCAGCAAGCGGGTATCCTGATTGGTTACGAAGTCCACATACCAGGCCACCCATTCCCGCTTTGGCGGTCTGGTTTGAGACTGGGGGTAGTTCGCGAGGATAGCCTGCACCGAAGCGAGGCGGGCTTCCGCCTCTGCCCCTGCGCTCTGGGCGTCCTGCCCTTCCCCTGCTGCGCCGTACATTTGCACGACGCCGATGTGCCGCGGGTGAAAGATGCCCAGGGCAAGGTAGAGAAAATCCACTTTGGCGTCATAGAGGCCGCGCACGGCTGCGGCCTGCTTGTCCAGCAAGTCGTAGTCCTCTCGCGCAGTAATGGGCAGCGCCGTGAGTTCCGCCAGCGCCACGGCGCGGAAGAAGCGCCGCCCGTTGTAGTCCAGTTCGAACCACAGATACCTGACCTGCCCGTCTTTCGTCACGATGCCGTTGTCCAGGATGTCCAGCATAGCGTTGCTCCTTTGGGCCTTTAAGGCCAACTACCCCTATACTCAGGCCTTAAGGCACAGGGTTCCCGTTTTCGGTCTTCGCGAGGGCCTCCACGGCTTGTCGCAGGTCGGTGGGAGCAAGGGGAACATAGACACGTACGTCCTCGACGCTTCGCCCCAACAGCGCCGCGATGCTCTCCACTGGCGCCCCTGTATCAGCCAGGTTCTTGGCGAAAGTGTGCCGCAGCATAGTAGGGGTAACAAGGCGCGGCAGCCCTGCCAAACGCCCATAACGAGCGACGAATTGCTCCACTCCCCGAAGGGAAAGAGGGGCATGGTGCGGGCGTTCCACTGTTACAAACACAAAATCTGTCGGGTTGTCTGGCCTGACCTGAAGCCATGCCGCCAGCGCCTTGCGGGACGCAGCATTCAAGGGTATCGTGCGCGCTTTGCGCCCTTTGCCTGCCCGCACACTCCATTCTTCGGCTTTCAAATCGCCCAAACGCAGGTTGAGCAATTCGCTCACGCGTAAGCCCGTGTGAAGCAAGAAAATCACGATGGCCGCGTTCCTGCGCCGCGTTATTTGCCGTTTGGTAAAAACGGGGTACAGCAAGCGCAAATCCTTTTCAACGACTTGCAGCAAAGCGTCTTGTTCTTGTCGGTTGAGCCAGCGGGGAAGGTGTTGCCTGGATTGGTTCATGGCACTTTCCTCTCAGGGCATTTTTTCCTTGCCCCATGCAAGGGCAATCAGTCCCAACCAGAGCCAACAGCGGGCAAAAGCAGGCAACAAAAAACTTCCGCCCAAAAAGCCCACGGCCAAAAGCACCGCCCACAAGATACCTTTCGCCGGTCTCCCGTGGAGGGCCGAAGCGCCACCACCCAAGGCGGCCAAAGCAAAAGTCAAGGCGATTTGCTCCATGCTGCTACTCCTGCTTGCCTCGTGTGCGCACGGTGGTCACCAGGTCTTCGGGTCTCCCGCCGGGCATGGGCGGGTGTACCCACAACGCCTGGGCAATCATGGCGAGGAAGCCCAGCGGGTACGCGTAGACGGCAATGCGGATGATAGCGTCCAGGTAAGACGCTCCCACCTCAGCGGGGAAACCGCCGAAGGCATTGTAGAGGGCGAAGCCTAACAACATCATCCCGTACAGTCCCAACCCGCCGATGGTGCGCCATGCAAGGGTGTAAGGGTTGTACTTCTCCACCCGCACGGCCACTGCCCCCAGCGCGGCCATTGCCACGACCATCAACGCGAGCAGGGCGTCGGACACCAGCGCGCCGGCGGAAGCCAGCGCCGCGGCAGCCCAGGCATGGCGGCGCTGTTCTGCGGGCGCGGTCGTGCCCATATACGCGGCGGCCCCCGCTGCGGCAAGGGCTGGCAAATGTGCGACGATGACGTAGAGCGTCACCAGCGCACCGTTGAGCACCCACACGAAAGGCAACAAAATCGTCTGCATCATCCCTCACCGGTGCAGCGTGGAAGTGAACACGGCCACCTGGAACGTCCCCACTTGCATGTGGAAAGGCCGCCCGGAGGACACGGCCGTACCGCTGGTATAGCCGTCCAGGATGAGGTTGTATGTGCCAGGGTCGGCCACCTGGACCCGTTTGACGAGAAAACGCCAGTAGTAGGTGTACCCGCTCACACCCTTCTGGGCCTGGGGCGGGTTGAACCACCACCAATCGGGGTGATGAAGATAAGCGCCGGGATAACGGATGCCCAGCGAGCCGCGAGTAATCCATTCACGGGATTCCTGAGAAAGCGTCGCCGTGGCCTTGACCCAGTTGGCGCTTTCCGGCAGCGTCACCGTGTGGCGCACACAGTCCGTCCAGGTATAAACCTGGTAGTATGGGTTGTTCACCGTGTTGGCGTCGTGGGACAGGTTGTAAGGGCACCCTTGTCCCGTGCCGCCGGGCACGTACCGGCAGGCGCTGCGGTGTACTGCCTCAAACCAGGTGTAAATCGTGGGCTCGATGGTGAGCGTAAACTCCAAATCAGCCCCGCGCTTCTTGGGGTCTTGTCCCACCACCAGCGGATAATTCGGCGCGACCACATGGCCGGTACCCGAAATGCGCCCCCGGTGGACTTTCGCCGGCGCGCACTCCGAAGGCGGCGGGGGCGGCGGCGTTGCAACCGCCGCCAGCGCCTCCGGCGGGCAGCCCCCAGGCGCAAACTGGCAACTGTCAGGGGTGTAAACCAGGAAAGCCGTATAAAGCGCTTTGTCGTTTTTAGAGTTTTTCAAAAGTGTTGAGAGAATATTCTTGATGTCCCCCAACAAGCCCCACGACCACGTTTCCTTGCCCGATATTACGGCATCAGCAAACTCGTCAGGACTGGTGTACTTGTCCTTGACATCATCCCAAAGTCCCAGCGCTTGTGCCATTTGAGCAAACGCCTGTTTGGGGTTAGACGTCACCATCCCCGCGGTTCGAATCTGCGAACCCACCCCGTTCATCACGTAGGCACTGGCCTCATCGAAGCCTGATTTGTCAGCATTGGCCGCCATGAAAAACAAGGTCGTGGCGGTGGGCATCACCACAGTGTCACCACTGGACGTAACGTAGACGTGGTATTCGGCTTTGATCTTCCCAACCAGGGGAATTTTGGGCATCCAATCCACATCTTGCTTCACCACGCCCATGTCCTGAAGGTCGGTTCGTAGTTTCCCATCAGGTTGAAAGACCTCACTCCACACACCACTGGCCGCGCCCGTATCGCCATTTTGGGGCGCATCCCCGTCGGCAAACGCCAGTCGAGCAGGAAGCAACACGTTTGCCAGAAGCAGCAAGGCTGTTAGCCAATTACCAAGCCTCCGCATCGAAACACCTCCTGAACAGCCAAAAATTAAACAAAAAAGGCGCTTCCCATTTGGGAAGCGCCAAATTGACGCGGTTCTCCCACGGGACACGCCTTTCAGAAATGATTTTAGAGCATGACTGGGGAATTTGTCAAGTGTTTTTTCTGTTTTTTCTCCCCCTTCCCTGCTGGCGGCGTGAAACGCCGCCGCAAAAGTACGGGCGGGCGGTTTAGCCGCCCGCCCCTTCCGCCTCACGGCTGTGCTGTAGGTGCAGGTGTAGCCTCGTAGTATTTCGCTTCCTGGTCGAACAGAATACGCACGAACTGCCATTGTCCATCATCGCCGCGGACGACATGAGCATAGACCACCGTGGGATTACCGTACTCAGCGGCTTCTGGCCAAGGGTTGCTCAATCGCACCCATACCCGATAGACGCGTCCAACGTTGCCCTTATTGTTCGTTTGCTCGTCCACTAACTCGGCTTTGGTCACCGTGGCCGTGTTCTTCAAGTTAGGGTGCAGCGCAAACAGCGCGCCGATTTCCGGCCCGAACATCTGGCGGTACAGCAGGCAGTCGTCCGCGCTCACGATGGTGCACATTTTTTCCACCCAAGCCTTTTCGCCTTTTTGGGCGTCCAGGGTGTAGTATGCCTCCGCCCCCTGGACGGCGGCTTGCATTGCAAGGTCAGGGGCGGGCGTAGGCGTCACCGCACGATCGCTGGGCAGCAAACCGCTTATCTGCGGCCACGCCCATTTGCCTGCGAAGTACAGGGCAACCAGTAGGGCAACGACTACAACCACCTTGACGGCTTTTTTCAAAGCAGTAGTGGTGATTTCGAGTTCCATCGAGAAATCCTCCGACGTTACTTTCCTGCCTGGGAGGCTGCTTCCTGCTGCGCCTTCCAGGCCTGATATTCGAGTTTGTACTGCTCCAATTGTTCAGGAGTGGGGATATACCCAAAAATGCACGGATCATTTGGATTATTGCCGTAAGGAGAAAACCCAGATATAGGCCAACCTTCCCAAGTTTTATCTACGGTTTGGAAAAAAATCGTGGGATTGTGAAAAAGTACGGGAAGATTCGCTAAGGCAGCACGAGGGTAAAGGACAAAAACATCTATCCCCCCATCCACTCCCACGCAAGTTTGCCAATCCGTAGGGTTTCTGTTAGGATGCGCGCGGTTCCAGGCAACGGCCTGCCGGTCGGTGACCATCTTCTCCCATTCCAGCAATTGCCAGTAGGTCAACCCCTTGAATTTCGGGTTGTCCAGGGGGTGGCTCATGTGCCAGAGGCCGTGCCCCATCACCACCGCGGCGAACAGGACTGCGACCAGCCCAGCATATAGCACCACCCGCATGAGAGAAAACCACAACCACACCAGCGCCTTGAACGGGGCGGCGATCACTGCTTTCACCGCTTTGAGTAAACCCTTGCCCGTGACCATCTTGCTCGTCTCCTGACAACCTTGCGAAATCTTCTCACTCAATGAGCAATGAGATTGCCAATACCGCACCCACAAAAAAATACGCGTAAAGCAAAATGTGGGGCCACTCCTGCAAACACTCACGGAAAGGCAAAC
>DRMV01000017.1 GCA_011322445.1 Chloroflexota bacterium
CAGTGATGGTGTAGCCGGAAAGGGGTTCGCTGCCGGTGATGGCCACCACGGCGCTATCGCGGCACCAGCCGCCGCTGCTGCTGCACTGCAACTGGGCCGCGACGGTGGCCGGAGGGAGGGATTCGTTGTGGCATGAATCCTCAACCCGAAGGTAAGGAAGGCCGATAGCGAGGTCGGCACAAATGGCATCGGAACATTTGAGTGCGCCCGGTGTGCTGGGCTGGTCGCCGCAGGTGATGTCGTAGGAGCACATATACTGGTGAAGGCCGTTGGCGACATAGAAGACATTGTGGGGCGCGCCGCAGACAGTATGATGGCGGTTAGGGCCAATATAATCGGCGCGGACGTGGTGCGTTATCGCCAGGCCTGGCACGAGGACGAGTACCGCCGTCAAGACGGCCAGGCAGAAATTCCCCCAACGGCATATGCGAAAGATTTTCATCATAGACCCCTGTCACACTTTTGGTGATTCCCTCTCAGCGAACAAAGCCGTGGTCGAATTATAAGCGGAGGCCTACGAAAGGTCAAATATTGAGCCAACCAAAAAGCGGAGGGCGCCTTCGCAGTGCAGCGCCCTCATTTTTCGCGCCTTTTGGAAAGCGGCAACTGGTCGCCGCACATCAAAGGAAAACCGTCCAAAAAACTTTCTGTTGCCGACCAAATGGCAAGTTGAACCATAGGGCTTTCGCTCGAACTCCGCAACCCTGCCATCGAGGCTTTTCAACCCGCTTGAGCGAAAGGCCTATAGTTTCAGGACTTGGCACGACTACCCGACCATCCGCCGACTACCTGACAAACAGGTTGTGCCGTCTTTCCTCGCCGACGGTGGTGGGCGGGCCGTGGCCGGGGAAGATGCGGGTTTCTGCAGGCAGGGTGAACACTTCGCTGCGGATGCTCTCCACCAGCGCGCCCCACTCGCCGCCGGGAATGTCGGTGCGGCCCACGCTGCCGCGGAAGATCAGGTCGCCGCCGAAAAGCGCATTCGCTTCCGGGCAGTAGAAGGCCACATGACCGGGGGTATGACCGGGAGTGTGGCGCACCTCGCAAACGACGTTGCCCACTTCCAGCGCATCGCCGTGGTAAAGGCCGATATCGGGCGCGGGGCCGGGGTCTTCGATTTCCAGGCCGAAAAGGTCGGCGCCGCCTTTGGCCTTCCACAGCCAGCAGTCTTCGGGGTGCAGCGCCACCGGTGGGGGCGGCGAGAAGGCGCGCAGCAGCGCGGCGATGCCGCCAATGTGGTCGAAGTGCGCGTGGGTCAGCCAGATGGCGGTCAGCCGCCAGCCGCGCTCGCGCAGCACCTGGGCGATGCGCTCGCCATCCCAGCCGGGATCGATGACCACGGCGTCGCCGTTGGCTTCGTCGGCGAGGATGTAGGCGTTGGTTTCCAGAGGGCCGACGGTGAGGGGAAGGATGGTGAGCATAGGCGCTTGACTCAAGAATGAAGAGGAGGAAACCGCAGATTACGCAGATTGACGCAGATTTTTCTGTGTAATCTGCGTAATCTGTGGTTCTTTTCTCACCCCGGCTGGCCAATGATGTTCCGCAGGGTGCCGACGCGCTCGATTTCCAGCACGATTTCGTCGCCCGGGGAAAGCCACTGCCCGGTTTCCATGCCGCTGCAGCCCGGAATGGTGCCCGTCGCCATCACTTCGCCCGGCAGCACTTTCTCGCCCAGCGAGGCGTAGGCCACCATTTCGCCGAGGCTGTGCTGCGGCCCCGCGGTGGTGCCTTCGCCCCACGGGGTGCCGTTGACCGTGACGCGCGCGGTGAGGGCTTCCACATGGGGCAGCACCTCATCGGCAGTCACGACTACCGCGCTCATGCCGTTGGCAAAGTTCTTGGCCTTCACCGGGCCAAAGCCGCTCATCATTTCAGGGTATTGCACGTCACGGGCGCTGAAATCGTTGATGACCACGAAGCCGCCGATGGCTTCCAGCGCCTCTTGCGGGGTGGCGTTGTAAATCGGGCGGGCAATCACCACACCGAGTTCCAGTTCGTAGTCCAAAGCGCGGGTGTAGCCCGGCCACGGGATGGTCTCGCCTTCAGTGTAGAAGTTGATGTGGCTGCCCATGTAGTAGATGGGTTTCTCGTACCAGATGGGCTTGGGGCGCAGTTTGGGGTGCGGCTTGCCGGTCAGTTTTTCGTAGAGGGCAAGCGGCTTCCACATTTTGGGCAGGAAGCGTTTCACCAGCCCCTTGCCTGCGTTGATGACATGCTGCTCGTAGAGCATGAAATCGCGGAAGGAAAGCGGTTTGAAGGGCAAGATGGGGGCCGGGTCGTAGGCGTCGCCAAAGGTTTCGCCCCGCTCGGCCATCACTTCCACCAGGCGGGCAGCCTCGGTGCGGGCCTCTTCCCCCGCCTGCAGGAAGGCGATGAGGTCGGTGGCGGTGCGCTGGAGGGTGGGGTAATCGTGAGGGTTTTGCCCGGCGGCAAGGTCGGTGTTATCCAACCGATAGAGGGCAGGTAGCAGCGGAATCCACTGCCCTTCGTGTTCCACCGCGACCGAATAGGGCACACGGAGTTCGCCAAAAGCCGTCAGGCGCACAAGGCGGAGTTTCATGGGAAGCCTCCCTCAAGAAAACGGGTGAAAAGGTCGGGAAATCCGGCCAGGGCGTAGGGGGGAGCAGTGGCAAAGGCAGAGCCCGGCGCTACCTCTGCCCCCAGCGGCTGCAGCCAGGGTTCCAACGCAGCCGGTGGGATGAAGAAGGCGTTCTTACTTGCCCTTCCACTCGGGCTTGCGCTTTTCCAGGAAAGCGCTCATGCCTTCTTTCTGGTCCTCGGTGGCAAAGAGCAGATAAAACACCCGCCGCTCATAGGCCAGCCCCTCGGTCAGCGGGGTTTCCAGCGCCTTGTTGACGGCTTCTTTGGCAATGCGGAGGGCAATGGGTGCCCGGGCGGCGAGTTGCTGCGCCAGTTCCAGCGCCTCGTCCAGGTAGCGCTCGACGGGCACGACGCGGTTCACCAGCCCGAAGCGGGCGGCTTCCTCGGCGCTCAGGCGGCGGTCGTTGAGCACCATTTCCATCGCCAGATATTTGCCCACCGTGCGGGTCAGCCGCTGAGTGCCGCCTGCGCCCGGAATAATGCCAAGGTTGATTTCCGGCTGGCCAAATTGGGCGCTCTCGGAAGCCACAATCATGTCGCAAGTCATGGCAAGTTCAAAACCGCCGCCCAGGGCAAACCCCGACACCGCCGCGATGATGGGCTTGCTCACTTTGCGAATCTGGTCAAAAAGGTCAATGTAGCCGCTGGTGAGCATATCCACCGGCGTGGCAGCCGACATTTCCTTGATGTCGGCGCCGGCGGCAAAGACGCGCGCGTTGCCGGTAATCACAATAGCCCCAATGGCATCGTCGACGTCGAAAGCCGCCAGAGCGTCGGTCAGTTCATGCATCAACTGGCTGTTGAGCGCGTTGAACGCCCGCGGCCGGTTGAGGCGAATCAACCCCACACGGTCATGGACTTCGGTCAGGATGGTTTCATAGGTGCTCATTGGGAATCCTCCTCACAAGGGATATGCTGCAAAAGATCCTCGCCTATGGCAAGGCTGCGCTCCACCCACCACTGCACAGTGCGGATGCCAAAATGCGGGTGGCGGTCGGCGTAAGACCAGCCCGCGCCGTCAAGGGTTGCCACGCGGGCCAGGGCGGCTTCCCGCCAGGTGCGGTAATCGGCCAGCATGGTTTTTGGCGTCGGGAAGGCCGCGGGCAAGGGGGTAAGCACGAAACGCGGTGGGCGGCGGTCGAGCAGGGCTTCCAGGTTAGGGACACCCACCTGCTGCTCCCACCACCACAACTGCGCCAGCAGGCGGAAAGCCTTCCCCTCAGGCTGCCGCGCGCCCGCTGGCAAAGCGCGCCAGGCGCGCGCAAGGGCCTGCGGCTGCGCCTGCCACGCAGCCAGCACTTCCTGGCGGTAACGGAGCAGTTCGGCAAAGGCGGACATGGTCTCTCGAAAGTCAGGGCACGAGCACCAGGCCAGAACGGTCCGCGTGCGCCGGCGAAACCAGCCAGCGCACCATCTCGCCGACGGTGGTGGGGGCAGCCTCTCCGGCCTGGCGGACGGCTTCGGCAAACGACACAGCATCGGGCGGCGCGCTGGCGCGGTCAGGCCAGATCATGTGCACGCGAATGTGGGAAGGCTCCAGCACCCGCGCCGCATGGCGTACCAGGGCCAGCAGCCCGGCTTTCCCGGCCTGATAGACCACGCTGTCGGGCTGGTCGGGCTGCGCACCGAGGAAAACCATCGCCCCGCCGCCGTGGGTTTGCATGATGCGCGCCGCAACCTGCGCAGCCAGGAAAGGAAGGGAAAGGTTGCTATCCAGAGCACGGTGCCAGTCCCATTCATCCAGGCGCAACATGTGGGCTTTGGGGGCAACATCCACCGCGCTCACCAAAATGTCAATGCGTTCCTCGCCGAAGTCGTCGGCAATTTGGTTGAACACGGTTTGGAGGGCAATTTTCTTGATGACATCGCCGCTATAAGCCTTCGCGCGCCCCCCGCGCGCGATGATTTCCTGCACGGTTTGTTCGGCGTGCATGGGGCTGAAGTCGAAACAGGCGACAAAAGCGCCCGCTTCAGCCAGGCTCAACGCGGCCGCGCGGCCATCGCCCCGCCCGGCACCGAGCACAAAAGCAAGTTGGTTGTCCAGTTCCATGAAGTCTCCTCGACGGGTTAAGATCAGGTTTGCAGCGCCACCACCTCGGCGTGGGTGGCTTCCAGCAGGGCTTCAGGGGTAATGCGCAACAAAGCATTGTGCGCGCCGCCGCCGGCATAAGCCACCGACAGATGCAACACACGGGCATCCACCAGCGTGCGCAACGGGCTGCGGTGCCCGCATGGCGGCACCGCCCCCGCGGGGTAGCCTGTGGCTTCCAAAACCTCTTCAGGGCGAGCGACACGCACCTTTTTGCGCCCGATGCCCAGATACTGCGCCAGCCGGCGCGTCTCAATCCGCCCGGTGCCTCGGGCAACCACCAGCACCGGCTCACCCGCGGCCCAAAAGACCACGGTTTTGAGAATCTGGTCCACCGAGACGCCCAGCACATCCGCCGCAGCCTGCACGGTGGGCGTCGGCGCGTGCAGGCGCACCACTTCAGCCGCAACGCCGTGGCGGCGAAGCCAGGCTTCCAGGTCGTCAGCCGTCAGTGTTTCCACACCTCCATTATAAACCCTCGCGGCTCGCGAGAGCGGGCGCGTCGCTTCCCACGGTTGGTATAATCATCTCGAGGGCTGTTGATGATTCACGGGCAGCGTACCGGCCTGTTGAGTTTTCGGCATGGAGGAAGTGCGAAATGAGTGAACAAACCCACCGACTCACGGAAGAAGAAGGTCAACGCTTGATCGAAATGGCTCGTGCGGCGCTGGAAGCCGGCGTGCGGGGAAAGCCACTGCCGCCCGTGCCCCCCAATTTGCCGCCGCGCCTGTGGGAACCCGGCGCGGCCTTCGTAACCCTGCGAACCCGCGCCGATGGCCGCCTGCGGGGCTGCATCGGCAGCATCGTTGCCACCCGCCCCCTGGTGGAAGACGTCCGCACCCACGCCATTGACGCAGCCTTGCACGACCCGCGCTTCCCGCCGGTGACGCCGCCGGAACTGCCCGGCCTGGCGCTGGAAGTTTCGTACCTCACCCCCCTCCAACCGCTGGAATATCGCTCGCCGGAAGAACTGCTGACCAAACTCCGCCCGCAGGTTGACGGGGTGTTGCTGCGCGATGGCTGGCGGCAGGCCACTTTTCTTCCGCAGGTGTGGCAAAGCCTGCCGCATCCTGTGGATTTCCTCACCCACCTCTGCCTGAAGATGGGCGCCGAACCGACGTGCTGGCAACGCCCGCTGGAGGTGTTCACCTACCAGGTGCAGGCCTTCCAGGAACCGGGATATTGGGAAGCCGACTAAATTCGCTCGAAGCGACTGACCGGCAACACGAAAATCACCCCTTGTTTGATGGCCGGTTCCGCAGGCTGGCTGCATTCGCCGCGGATGATTTCCACCACCTCATCCACCTGCTCATCTTCCACCCCCAAAAGCAAGGTCGTCGAGCCACGGCGCAAAAAGCCGCCCGTGGAAGCCAGTTTGGTGACGCGAAAGCCGCGCTCAATGAGCGCCTGCGAAACGGCGTTGCTGTCGGCGGTTTGCACCACGGCAATAAGCATTTTCATCGGGTCTCTCCCAAAGCGGGCGGGGTTATATGCACTTCCATTTTACCTTAAAACCCCGCCCTCGCGCGCCGGGCCGTGGCAACCCGGCCAGGCCCCCAGTCAGGGTCGATGGCCGCGGCTTCGGCGAGGCTTTGCTCCACCGGTTACGTTGCGTCGTAACACGAATCGCGGTACCGCGCACTTCGACCACGCGCGGTTCGCAATCTCCGCGCCCCGCGCCGCGCCCGCTATTTCATGCTTTGGCGTTGCCCCGCGCGAAGCGCCACAAGAAGCATTCCTTGAAATTGCGGTGAGTAGCCCCATTCGGCCCAAAATGCAGCGCGAAATCTGCACACGGTCGGCTTTGTTCTGATACAATAAAAGCACCTATCGGTCAAGGTGCCTGTACCCCCGGATGGGCAGGCTGAAAGGCGAAGCCGGTGAAAGTCCGGCGCTGTCCCGCAACTGTGACCCGCCGCCAACGCGGTGGGAAGCCAGGTCGCCCGCCTTGACCGGTTTCCACGCCCTCGCGGAAGGGAGTGGGAGCGCAAGCGCCCCTGGCGTGCTGTGTTTCCCCCTCACCCCTGTCCGACGGGCAGGGGTTTTTGTTTCTCCCTCCCGCGGGCACCCACCCCAATCTTCATCTTTTTCAAGGAGGTGCTCGTGTCCCGCAAACTGTCTTCCCTCTTGCTGTTGGTGGCTGTCGCCGCCATGCTGCTGGCTGCCTGTGGTCAGGCTGCCACCCCCACGCCGCAGCCGACCGCGGTGCCCACCCAGGCGCCGCCTTCCCCGACGCCGTTGCCCCCCACCGCGACCCCCATCCCGCCCTCACCCACGCCGACGCCCATCGTGGTGAAAGACGGCCTGGGCAACACCATCACCCTTGAGGCCCCTCCCAAGCGCATCGTTTCCCTCGCACCCTCCATCACCGAAAGCCTGTTCGCCATTGGGGCCGGGAAGCAGGTGGTGGCACGCGACGACAATTCCAAGTACCCCGAAGCCGCGGCCAAACTGCCCAGCGTGGGCAGCCTGTGGGGGAACTTCCCGCTCGAAGCCATCGTCGCCCAGAAGCCCGACCTGGTCATTGCCGCCGAAATCACCTCTCCCGATCAGGTCAAGCAAATGCAAGATGCCGGCCTGACCGTTTTCTGGGTTGCCAACCCTAAAACCCTGGATGACCTCTACACCGCCCTGCGCACGCTGGCAAAAATCACCGGGCACGAAAAAGAGGCCGAGAAACTGATCGCCCAGATGCAGGAACGCGTGCAGACCGTCGAAGACTCGCTCAAAGACGTCACCGACGAACCGCTGGTGTTCTATGAACTGGATGCCACGGATCCGGCCAACCCCTACACCGCCGGCCCTGGCACCTTCATTTCCACACTCATCCAAATGGCAAAAGGCAAGAACGTGGGCGATGCGCTCTCGAAGCCCTGGGCGCAAATCAGCACCGAAGAACTGGTGAAGCAAAACCCCGACATCATCCTGCTGGCCGATGCGCCCTATGGCGTCACCTCCGAATCCGTCGCCAAGCGCGCCGGCTGGGATGCCATCAAAGCCGTCAAAGACGGCAAAGTGTACCCCTTCGACCCCAACTTGCTGAGCGTTCCCGGGCCGCGGCTGGTGGATGGCCTGGAAACCCTCGCGGTGATGCTGCACCCCGATGTGTTCTGCGCCCAAGACCTGACCAAGCACCTCGAGCAGAACCTCGTCGGTGCGGTGTGCCAACCGTAACCCTGCGGCTTATCCAGGGGCGGGGATTTTGCCTCGCCCCCCTGATTTTTCCACATGCGTTCTTCTTTCAGGCGTGCACTTTTCCTCAACTTCAGCGTGCTTGCCCTTGCCCTGGTCCTAAGCGTTGCGGTCGGCTCGGTAAGCATTCCGCTGCGAGATTTGGCGCGCCTGCTGTGGGCAGGGGTGCGTGGCGCACCCCTGCCCGCCGACGTGCCCTCGTTCATGGCGGTCATCGTGTTCAAACTGCGCCTGCCGCACACAGCCTTAGTGCTGCTCACCGGTGCGGCGTTGGGTAGCAGCGGCGCGGCCTACCAGGGTGTGTTCCGCAACCCCTTAGCCGACCCTTACCTGCTGGGTGTGGCATCGGGCGCGGGCCTGGGCGCCGTCGCCGCGATTGCCCTTCAGGGGGAAAGCCTGACCGCAGGCGGCTTTCTCGTCCCAGGGGCGGCGTTTGTGGGCGCACTGCTCACGGTGGCGTTGGTGTATGCCCTGGCGCGGGTCGATGGCTACGTGCCGACCTCGACGCTCATCCTCGCGGGGGTGGCGTTGGGCGCGCTGGCCTCGGCGCTCACCTCGTTCCTCATGCTTCAATCGCAGGGCACGCTCCAGCGGGCCATCGTGTACCTGCTCGGCGGCGCACCGCTCAGCGGCTGGAAACCCGTCCTTGCCGTGTTGCCTTACTGGCTGGTCGGGGAAGCCATTCTGCTGGCCTCGGGCCACCCTCTCAACGTCCTTCAATTTGGGGAAGACCAGGCCCAGCAACTCGGCCTGAATGCCGGGCGCGCCAAACTTCTGATTCTGGGCGCGGCTTCCCTGGTCACTGCAGCAGCAGTGGCCTTTGCGGGCATCATCGGCTTTGTGGGGCTGGTGGTTCCCCACATCGCGCGGCTGCTCTGGGGCGAAGACTACCGCCGCCTCATCCCGCTTTCCCTTTTGGGCGGGGCCAGCGTGCTTTTGCTTTCCGACCTGCTGGCGCGCACCCTGTTGGCGCCCCAAACCCTGCCGGTGGGCATCGTGACAGCCCTCTTCGGCGCGCCGTTCTTCCTGTGGGTGCTTCAGCGCGCCAAGAAATGAACGCCGCGGGCTTTCCCACGCAATGGATGAATGATGCCATGAGCCTACAAATTCGCGATGTGATTGCCGGGTACGGCGAGCGGGAAATTTTGCACCGCGTGAGCCTGGAAGTGGCGCGCGGCGAAGTCGTGGCGCTGGCCGGGCCCAACGGTGCCGGCAAGAGCACGCTGGTACGGGTAATCAGCGGTGTGCTGCGCCCGAAGCATGGCGCGGTGCAGTGGGAAGGCGCGGACCTGCTGGAATTGCCGCCGCGCGAGCGCGCCCGCCTGGTGGCGGTGGTGCCGCAGGCCCATCACCTGCCGCCGATGTTTACCGTGCGCCAGGCGGTGGCGCTGGGGCGCACGGCTTACCTTTCGTGGCTGGGCGCCTTAGGGGAAAGCGACCACGCCGCAGTTGAGCGCGCCCTGGCCCAAACCGATTTGCTCCCCCTCGCGGAGCGACCGCTGGGACACCTTTCCGGCGGCGAACAGCAGCGCGTGCTGCTGGCACGCGCGCTGGCGCAGGAAACGCCCCTCCTCTTGCTCGACGAGCCGACCACCCACCTCGACCTGCGGCACCAGGCCAACATTCTGGGGCTGGTGCGCCGCCTGAGCCGCGCACGCCGCATGGCCGTGCTGATGGTGGTACATGACCTCAACCTGGCTTCTCGCTTTGCCGACCGGCTGGCGCTGTTTGCCGAGGGGCGCGTCGTGCGCGTGGGTGCGCCTGCCGAGGTGCTGACCGCCGAAACCGTGTGGCAGGTTTATGGCACGCCCGTGGAAATCTGGCGCAACGGCGACGGGCGGCCGGTGGTCTACCTCAAAACCCCCTCTGCACCGCAAAACGCCGAAACCCTGCAAACGTGATTTTCCGGAGGGTTCCCCATGACCGACCTCTCCTTCACCCCCAAATTTGCCATTCCCCCGCTCGACGAGGCGGCAGCCCGGGCCGCGCAAGCCCGCCAGGCGCAACTCACCAAGCCCGCGGGCAGCCTGGGGCGGCTGGAAGACCTCGCCATCCGCCTCGCGGCGATGACAGGCGAAGCGACCCCACGCCTGGAGCACAAGGTGGTGCTGGTGTTCGCCGCCGACCACGGCGTCACCGCGGAAGGCGTCAGCGCCTACCCCGCAGAAGTGACAGCGCAAATGGTGCTCAACTTCGTGCACGGTGGCGCGGCCATCAGCGTGCTTTCCCGCTTCACCCACAGCCGCCTCAAGGTGGTGGATGTCGGCGTGGCAGCCGACCTGCCGCCCGCGCCCAACCTGCTGGCGCGCAAAATCGCCCCCGGCACGGGCAACATCGTCCGCGAGCCTGCCATGAGCCGCGAGCAAGCCTGGGCTGCCCTGGAAGCCGGGGCCGACGTCGTGGCCGAGGAAGCCGAAGAGGGGCTGGATATCCTCGTGCTGGGCGAAATGGGCATCGGGAACACAACCGCCGCGGCCGCGGTGGCCTGCGCGCTCGGCGGCTTCCCGCCGGAGGAGCTCGTGGGGCGCGGCACCGGCATTGACAACGCCAGACGCCAACACAAGGTCGCCGTGGTGCAACGCGCCTTAGCGCGGGCTGCTGTTTCGCCCACCGACCCCATTGGTGTGTTGGAACACCTGGGCGGCTACGAAATCGGCGCCATGGCCGGGGCCATGCTGGCCGCGGCCCAGCGGCGCGTGCCCATTTTGCTGGACGGTTTCATCGCCACAGCCGCCGCGATGCTCGCCGCAGCCCTTGCCCCCGACATCCGCCATTACCTGATCGCAGCCCACCTTTCCGAAGAACAAGGCCACGGCCAGATGTTGGACTTCCTTGGCATGGAGCCGCTGCTACAATTGAACATGCGCCTGGGCGAAGGCAGTGGCGCGGCGCTGGCGCTGCCCATCGTGGAAGCCGCGACGCGCCTGCACGCCGAGATGGCGACCTTCAGCGAAGCCGGCGTTGCCGAAAAGGTCGCCGCATGATGGCCGCGTGGCGACGCCTGGCCCGCGGCTGGGGCGCGGCGGTGCGCTTCCTGACCGTGTTGCCATGGGGGCGGTGGGAAGCCGACGCGCCGGAAGATCTCGGCTGCGCGGCGGCGCTCTTCCCGCTGGTGGGGGCGCTGATAGGGCTGGGTGTGGCGGGAACCCGGGCTGCCGTGCTTGCCCTGGGCGCCTCGCCCGCCCTGGCCGCGGCGCTGGCTTTAGTGGCCTGGGTTGCCCTTACCGGCGGCCTGCACCTGGACGGCTTGATGGATGCCGCCGACGGCCTGCTCGGCGGCCAAACAGCGGCCCGGCGGCTGGAAATCATGCGCGATGAGCGCGTGGGCGCTTTTGGCGTGCTGGCGGCAGGGTTGGTTTTGCTGACCAAATACGCCGCGCTGCAAACCGCACCCGGGGCGGGGGTGGTGCTGGCCGCCACCACAGGCCGCTGGATGCTCACCACCGCGATGGCGCGCTTTCCCTACGCCCGCCCCCAGGGGCTGGGTGGCATGTGGCATGCCCAGGTCACGCGACGCTCGTGGTGGGCAGCAACCGCCGTCACGCTCGCGATCGCGCTGCTCTGGCCGGAAGCGCGTTTATGGGCCGCCCTGGCGGCGGGGGCGCTGGCGGGCTGGTGGCTCGCGCGGTGGGCTTCCCGGCGCATTCCCGGCCTCACCGGCGACGTCTACGGCGGCCTGGCAGAACTCACCGAGAGCGTGGTCCTCGTCGCGGCAGCCTGGCTCGTGGCCTGGCCCGGCTAATTTGAGGTCATCCATGCCTTTCCCAAAAACGCTCACTTTGATTTTAGGCGGCGCGCGCAGCGGCAAATCGTCGCACGCGCTGGCGTTGGCGCGCACGCGGGCGCAGCGGGTGGTGTTTGTCGCCACGGCCACTGCGGGCGACGACGAAATGGCCGCACGCATTGCCCGTCACCAGGCCGAGCGCCCCCCACAGTGGGAGACGCGTGAACTGCCGCGCGCGGTCGGCAGGGCGCTGGAAGCCGCCCCGCCCCAGGCCGACTTGCTCTTGCTGGATGATCTCACTTTGCTGGTCAGCAACGTGTTGCTTGCCGCGGTGGGAGAAGCCGATCCCGCCGCGCTGGCCGTGCAGGAGAACGCCCGCCGCGCGGTGGACGATGAAATAGAAGCCTTGCTCCACGCCTACCACAACCTGCCGCTGGCATGGATTGTCGTTTCCAACGAAGTGGGGTGGGGGTTGGTGCCCGCCTCACCGTTGGGGCGGCTCTACCGCGACCTGCTGGGCTGGGCCAACCGCCGCCTTGCAGCCGAGGCCGACGAGGTGCTGCTCATGGTGGCAGGCCTTCCCATGCAGGTGAAATAGGGGGAAACCCACCGCGCGCGCAACCCACGCGCCGCCAAAATAAGGCTCAGTCCCAATGGGTCTAACCCATCCAGGGCATTCGCCGGGCCGCGTCGGTTGGGTGATTCTCCAACGCCTGGCTCCCTGCCTTGCTGGCAGCATGTTTTTGTGTTATCATCTGAATATCTGTTCATACAATCATGCAAATACCATCCCAGGAGGTACGATGGCTCCCCTTTTGGAAACAGAAGCCGCGGAACGGCTGGCCGAAATGTTCCGCACCCTCAGCGACCCCACCCGCCTGCGCCTCATCGCCGCCCTGCAGGATGGCGAAGTCAACGTCAGGCAACTGGCGGCGATGGTGGGCATCAGCGAGTCGGCGGCTTCCCATCAACTGCGCAACCTGCGGCAAATGCGCCTGGTGCGGGCGCGCAGGCAAGGGCGCGAGGTGTATTACGCCCTGGATGACGAACACGTCCTGGATCTGTTCCAGCGCGGGCTGGCGCACATCCGCCACGATTGACCCCCGCATTTCCAAAGGAAACAACCGATGCAGGAAAAAACCGTAGAAGTCGAGGCCACCCTGGTCTTGCCGGACATTGAAGACGAAACCGACGAATGCCTTGTGCGTTTTGCCGATGCCCTGCGGGCGCGCAAGGGCATTGTGCATGTGCACCTGGAACGCGACGAGCAGCCTTTGCGGGTGTGCATTCACTACGACCCGCGGCGGGTTTCGCTGGAAACCGTGCGCCGGATGGCGCAGGACGTCGGCGGGCAACTGCTGGCGCGCTACCGCCACGACAGCATTCCTTTCGAGGGAATGCGCCAAGCCGACGAAGCCCCTGCCCTGCGCCGCGCCCTGGAACGCCTGCCAGGGATGCTGCACGCCGATGTCAACTACGCCGCCGGGCTGGCCTTCGTGGCTTACGACCGCGAGGTGCTTTCCCCGCAGCAAATTGCTGCCGCCATGCAGGCGCTGAACATCCGGCCTGTGGACTGGCCGCCGGAGCCCGACGAGGAAGGCCATGAGCACGGCAGCGCCCCCGCTTTCCTGCCTCACTGGGTGCGAGAGCGGTGGGAACTTCTCCTGGTGGGGCTGGCCGGTGGCTTCCTGCTGGTGGGCTGGGTGGGGCAAACCTTCCTGGGGCTGCCGGAACCCGTGGCCGTGGCCCTTTTCCTGCTGGCCTACCTGACCGGCGGGTACGACATCGCCACCCACGCCATTCCAGGGCTTTTTCGGGGCAACTTCGATACCGACGTTCTGATGCTGGCGGCGGCGGCAGGAGCCGCCGTGTTGGGGCAATGGGCCGAAGGCGCCTTCCTGCTCTTTCTGTTTAGCCTGGGGCACGCCGGCGAGCACTACGCCTTAGACCGCGCCCGCAATGCGGTCAACGCGCTGGGGGAAATGATGCCCAAAACCGCACGCGTCAAAGAAGGGGAACGCATCGTCGAGCGCCCGGTCGCCCGCCTGAAGATCGGCGACCACGTCATCGTCCGCCCCGGCGACCGCGTGCCGGTGGACGGCGAAGTGGTGGCAGGCAACAGCGCGGTCGACCAAAGCCCCATCACCGGCGAAAGCGTGCCGGTGCCCAAAGCCCCCGGCGACGAGGTCTTCGCGGGCACGGTCAACCACGATGCCGTTTTGGAAGTCAAGGTAACCCGCCGGGCCAAAGACACCACCCTGGCGCGCATCATGCAGATGGTCGCCGAAGCCCAGAGCCAGCAAAGCCCTACCCAGCGGTTCGTGGAAAAATTCACCGCCCGTTTCGTTCCGGCCGTGCTGCTGTTCGTGCTGGCGGTGGTCGCCGTGCCGCCGCTGATCGGCTGGATGCCGCTGCGGGAAAGTTTCTACCGCGGCATGTTGCTGCTGGTGGCGGCTTCGCCCTGCGCCCTGGCGTTGGGCACCCCGGCGGCCGTGCTGGCGGGCATCGCTCAGGCCGCGCGGCACGGCGTGCTGATCAAAGGCGGCGTGCATCTGGAAAACCTGGGCGCGCTGCGTGTGATGGCCTTCGACAAAACGGGCACCCTCACCGAGGGGAAATTTACCATCACCGACCTGCTCCCCCTGGACGGCACCAGCGCCGAAGCGTTGCTGCGGGTGGCCGGCGCGGTAGAGCAAGGCTCCAGCCACCCGCTGGCGCAGGCCGTGGTGGAAACCGCCCGCGAGCGCGGGCTGGAACTCCCCGTGGCCGAGAAGGTGGAAAACATCAGCGGGCGCGGCGTGCGCGGCGAAGTGGAAGGCCAGCCCGTGTGGGTTGGCTCGCTGCGGCTGTTCCAGGAGATGGACGGCGGCGCGCCCGACCGGCTGGCCGAAACCGTGGCCGCGTTGGAAGCCGAAGGCAAAACCACCATGGCCGTGCGCGCCGGCGACCGCTTCCTGGGGGTGCTGGCACTGGCCGACGCCCCCCGCCCCGGCGTCCGGGCCACGCTGCAGGCCCTGCTGGAACTGGGCATCCGCAAACTCGTGATGCTGACGGGCGACAACCCGGCCGTCGCCCGCCGCATTGCCGCAGAAGTGGATGTGACCGATGTGCGCGCCGGCCTGCTGCCCGGCCAAAAACTGGAAGCCATCCGCGAACTGCAGGTCGAGCACGGGGCGGTGGCGATGATCGGCGACGGGGTGAACGACGCCCCTGCCCTGGCCACCGCGACCGTCGGCATTGCCATGGGCGGGGCGGGCACAGCCGTGGCGCTGGAAACCGCCGATGTGGCCCTGATGGCCGACGATTTGAGCAAACTGCCCTTCGCGGTGGGGCTGAGCCGCGCCAGCCGCGCCGTCATCCGGCAAAACCTGGCCGTTTCCCTCGGCGTGATTTTCCTGCTGCTCGCAACCTCCGTTTTCGGCCGGATGGACCTCAGCGGCGCGGTGGTGCTCCACGAAGGCAGCAGCATCGTGGTGGTGCTCAACGCCCTGCGCCTGCTGCGCTTCGCAGAAGGATGACCGGGAACGCTTTCCCCCTGGCAAAAGCGGCGCATTGGGTGTATAAAAGCCTCCGCAGCCACACATGCCCCAAGGAGCCAGGATGGACGAAGACACCCTGAAAGCACTGTTGAAGGAAGCCGAAGCCCTGCCTGATGACGAAGCCCGCCAGCGCTGGCTGGACAGCCTGAGCGCCGAAGCGCGGGAAGCCGTCCTTGCAAACGCTCGCGCCTATGCCGAAGCCGCTTTCGAGGCGGCCGCGGAGCACCTGTGGGTGGCGCAAGAGGTTTTCGACCCCATGAGCCACGGTGAAACCCCGGCAAAACCTCTGCCCAGCCTCGACCTGCCCTCTCACCATCATCACGAAGGGGAAACCGACCCGCGCGAAGAAAACGCCGACTGATCCCCTCCCACCGTGATGAGCCGCCTCTGGCCCTACGCGCCGCCGCCCCCTGGAAGTGGTTTCCGGGGAGCGGCAGCCATTGGAGGGGCAGGCTTATTTCACGTCAGCATCTTGGTGGCTTCGGCAAGGTTGAGGCGGCCAATGCGGCGGATAGCAGGACGGGCGGCCAACAGCATGGTTATCAAAATGCCCACAGCCGTGATGATGTAACTGTGCGGGGCAATGTAAGCCGTCATCCAAAACAGGTCGGTGCTAAAACTTTTCGCCAGTGCCACCGTGGTGTACCATCCCAGCACCAACCCCGGCACCAACGCCAACAGCCACAACACCACGCTTTCCAACGCTATCATGCGGCCAATGCGCCCCACGGGGGTGCCGATGGCGCGCATGGTTGCCAGTTCACGCTGGCGCTCCAATACGCTGACCGTCATGGTGTTGAACAAGACGGCAAAAGCCATGCCCACTGCAAAGGCGATGATGAACCCCATGAAGAGGTAAAACAGCCCCATGAAGCCGCGCCAGTCGTTTTCCATTTTGCTCTTGATTTGCACACTGGCTGCGCCAGGCAGGTGGAAAAGCGCCTTTTTCAAAGTCAGCGCCTGGGCAGGGTCGGCGCGCACATACAGCAGGTTGAACATGGGAACTGGCGAGCCAACCCACTGGTTGGCCGTTTCCAGGCTTACAAAGACCGTGGAGCCATAAAGTTCATCGGCCAGCGCGCGCACCACCGCTTGTTTCTCGCCAAAAGGCGTCTGCACTTGCACCGTATCGCCCACCTGCACCCCCAGCGCCTGCGCCAGCGGCGGGGTGAGCAAGATGCCATCGTCGCGCAGGGCTTCCGTGGGGGTCACACCATCTTCCAGTTGCCATTGGTGCATTTGCTGGTCGGGCGGCAAGGCATACAAAAGCACATCTTTACGCTTGCCATCTGCCCGAAGCGTCACAGGCAGCATCAAGCCCGGCGTCGCCGCTTTCACACCTTGCCAGCCCTGCACTTGCTTCAGCGTGGCCTCGGTCTGAGGACGGTCAAACACCGTCATCAAATCCCATCGCTCCACCTGCTGGAAGGTGCGGTTGAGAAGGTAGTTCATGGAATCCAACATGCCCCAGGAAAAGAGCACCAGCACGAAAGCAAAGACGATGGAAAGGCCGGTGCTCAGGGCACGGCCGCGCGCCCGAAAGACATTCCGCAAAGGCAACCGCACGGCCAACGAGGTCGACGCGGGCAGCAGGCGTTCCAGCAGGCTGCGGCGGCCGCGGGTGAGCGCCTCGGCGGGGTCGAGCCGCATAGCCTGGGCCGGATGCATGTGGGCGCTGTGCCGCGCCGGCCCCCATGCTGCCAACGCCGCCATGATCAGGCTGATGCCCAACCCAATCACCATCAGGTCAGGGTAAACTCGCGTCTGCACCAGCGGAATGCCCAGTTCGTTGGCGTAAGCGCGGGTAATGCCACCCGCCGCGAGGGTGCCCAACCCTGCACCTGCCACAGCCCCCACCGTGCCAACAACCAGCGCCAGGGCCACATAGTGCCCCATTATCGCCCGGTTACTATAACCCAACGCTTTCATCAAACCAATTTGAGTGCGCTGGGAACGCACCAACCGCCCCAGCATGATGTAAAGCGAAAGCGCTGCTACCAGCAAAATTAGCGCAGGGATCGCCTCGCCCATTTCCCGGTAGCCTTCCAGGTCCATGTGCAGCGCGGCGTTGGAAGGCTGGTCAGCCTGCCAGGTTGCAGAATCCACATGGTAAGGTTTCAACACGGCTTCCACATCGCGCAGCACGGCCTGGCGGTCGGCGTCGGGGGTGAGCAACAGGCAAAATTCGTTGACCTCGTCGGGGGTGTTCATCAACCGCTGGAGGGTTGACAACGGCATGAAGAAAACCCCAAACGTCCGCGCCGAGGGGAGCAGTTCCTGACGGCTTGGGCTCACAATGAGGTATTCCGGGCTGGCAGCAATGCCTCGCACGGTGAAGGTTTGTTTGCGCCCCAGCACCAGCGGGGTGACCGTGTCGCCGGGGTGCAAGTCATACACCTCGGCAAAATGCGATTCCACCAACACGCCATTGGGGTCGTCGGGGCTCAGCCCGCTGCCTTCCAGCACCTGCACTCGATTGACCGCTGGTTGCCCTTCTGCAGGAATGCCAATGAGGCGGGCGCGAATGGGCTCGCCATCGGGAAGCAGGTAGCCGGTATCGGTGACCAAACGGGCTGTGACGGCACGCACACCGGCGACGCGTGCGACCTGTGCGGCGGCTTCCTCTGGGGCCGATTGCACCCGCACCGTCAGGTCGGCAAAATGCAGGGTTTCGTAAGTATGATGATATGACGTGCCCAGGTCGCGATAAGCGCCTGTCAGCGCGACCAGGCTGATTACACCCAACGCGACAATGACAACCAGCGCGAGGTTCTGTGCCCAGGCAGCCCGGAGATCACGCCAGGTTTTCTTCCACAAAGTCGGCGTCATCACAACGCTCCTCCCAAGAAAAGGGCTCCTTGCCCGCTGGGGCAAAGGTGAGGTTTCGACGTTTCCGAAATGGCGTATCAGCCCGCCGGGGGATTACCAGTTCAGGCTCTCTGGCGCCTGCGGGGTAGAGACGAGTTCATCAGCAGCCACCGTGCCGCTGTGCAGCCGCACAATCCGGTCGGCCATCGGGGCAATGGCGGTGTTGTGCGTCACCAGCACCACTGTCACCCCGGCTTCTCGGTTGAGATCACGCAGCGCCCGCAACACCTGCCGGCCTGTTTCCACATCCAGATTGCCGGTCGGCTCATCGGCCAGCAAAATCGAAGGGCGACCAGCCAGGGCACGCGCAATCGCAACCCGCTGCTGCTCACCACCGGAGAGCTGGCTGGGGAAATGGTTGCCGCGGTCCTCCAACCCCACCAGGGCTAGCAATTCTGCCGTGCGGCGTCGGATGACGGCGCGGTCGCGGGTGGTCAATTCCAGTGCAAAAGCGATGTTTTCCGCCGCAGTGAGGGTGGGAATCAGGTTGAAGAACTGGAAGACAAAGCCCACTTTCTGGGCGCGATAAGCCGTCAGGCGACGGTCGTCATATTGCGTAATGTCTTCTCCTTCGACCAACACCTGTCCCGAAGTCGGGCGGTCGAGGCCGCCGAGCAAGTTCAGGGTCGTGGTTTTGCCAGAGCCCGAAGGGCCCAGCAACACCACGAACTGGCCGCGCGGGATTTCCAAATGAAGGCCTCGCAGGGCGTGGACTTCCACTTCGCCCATGCGGTAAGTTTTACTCACATCCCGAAGGGCAATCAGAGAGGACATGGTACGCTCCTTATGGATGGGTTGAGTTGCGAGAGGCCACCGGGCCAATTTCAAAAAAGCCGATAAAAATCGGCATTATTTTGTAGATTATGGCATCTCTGGCAGCAGGCTTTGGATAAAAAACTCAGCCATCGGCTGCCAGTGCGCATGCAGGTCAAAATCTTCAGGGGAAACCACCCACAACAACAGCAAGCCCTCGAACTGGACGATGAAAGCCACAGCCATCATGGCCGGATCGTGGGAACGCAACTCGCCTCGTGCCATGCCTTCGGCGAGCAAGTCGGCAAGCACCGCCTTGTAGCGACGGTAATACCCCTGCATGGTCGTGCGCACCGGGCCGGGGCGGGTGGCAAGGGCATAGATTTCGTGCATGAACGGCATCGCGGCCTCAAAAAAGCCCACACTTTCTTCCGCACTGCGGGCAACCTGGCGCAGGCGCTCGGGCACAGGGCGGTCGTGGTCGGCTGCCGTGTGCAACATGTCGCGCATCATCAGCGTGAACATCTTGTCCACCAGCGCCTGCAAAATGGCGTCTTTGCCGCGGAAATACCAGTAAAGCGCACCTTTGCTGAGATGGGCTTCTTCCGCGATATCGTCCATGCGGGCTTTGTAGAAGCCCCGGCGGGCAAAGACCCGCAGGGCAGCCTCAAGGATCTGGTTCTTGCGCTCTGCGCTCACGTCAGGGCGAGGGGGCATGGCGACCTCTCCAAATAATTGACTGACCGGTCAGTATAGAGTGTAAACCCAAAGCCGCCGGCTGTCAAGCACGGAGGCGCCTGGAGACAGGGGAAACCCAACAAAGCCGTGCCGCTCGCGGAATCTTACTTTCGAAGCCTCGGTCTCGGAAAATATTCCTTATATTCCTTGCCGCGTTTCGCGCTGAGCAACGCCGAAGCACCCGCACCTGTGCCGACCAGCAGCCCCCATGCATGGGCTCCCATCGGCACGTTCTGCATTCCCGGCCCTCTTGGGCATACCCCCCAACCACCCCCCAAAGATTTACAAAATGCGCCCCAAAACGCCACGGAATAAGAAAAGCGAGCCAAAAAACGGCCCGCTTTCTCGATTGTTACCTTTTGTTCAGGGCGTTGCGCTCAATCTTCCAAAATTGCCACCACGCGCGCGGGCCCGGCACTGCCGCGTTGAATTTTCAGAGGGAAGCAGGCCACTTTGAACCCAAAGGGCGGCAATTGATCTAAATTGACCAGCCGCTCGATCTGGGCATAGGGCAAATCCACCTGATGGGCCGCCCAGAAAATCCCCGGTTTACCTTCCGCCAACGCCTTCTGCGCCTGGAGATCCAGCGGCTCGTCCCAGCCCCACGCATCAATGCCCATCACGCGCACGCCCTGCTCATACAGCCACACGGTGGCTTCGGCCGTGACGCCCGGGCCACGGAACAGGTAATCGGGCGCGTTATAAAACGCATCCTGCCCGGTGCGCACCAGCACAATATCCAGAGGCTTCAGGGTGTAGCCGATACGGTCAAGTTCTTTTTGAATGTCCGCCACCGCGACCGGATTGCCTTTAGCCTTATGGGTCATATCCAGCACCACGCCATCGCTGAAGAACCATTCCAGCGGCAACTGGTCAATGGTTTGGGCGGGCTTTCCCTGAATGGTACTGTTGTAGTGATAAGGCGCGTCGACGTGGGTGCTGTCGTGCGTGCCGAGGCGGGTGATGGTTTCCGTTGCCCACCCCTCGCCGTGGCGAAAAAGCGTCGGAGGCACTTTCAACAGCGCCTGGGCCTGAGCCGCGCCGGCTTTGTGGTCGTGATATTCGATTTCCACCTTCAAAAAAGGCGGAGTGCCCTCGGGACTGGGGGCAATAGGCGCAGAAAGATCAACAAAACGGGGCATCGTATTCCTCCTTTCCGAGCAGGGGACTTTCCGAAAGGCAAGGGGCTACAAAACCAGCACCAGCAAGCCGCCCATCAAAAGGGCAAACAGGCCCAACAGTCGGGCCTGAGGCGCGCTCAGCCCCAGGAAGGCACCCACACGCAGGTGCAGCGGATACGTGAGGCGCGCCATCCGGCTGCCGTCGGGGAAGACCTGGTACACCCACAGGCTCCCCAGGTAAGAGCCCGCCGCCAGTGCATGGAGCCGCCAGGTGAAACGCGCCGGGGCAGATCGTCTCACCGTCAGGCTGACTTCGCCAGCAGGCGTGACGTTAACGCCGTTGAAAGTAAGACGGGCAACGAGTTGTTGCAAGTGTTGTGCAGAGCCAGAAGCGCGACCGGCAGCCGGTGTGGCAAGGGGCAAGATACTCAGTTGCGCGCGAGGGGCACCCCCGACATGCACAACGGTAGGCACCGAGAAAGCCAACCGCATCTCTCCCACATCGGCCGTGTAGGTGCGCCGGGGAGAAGGCCACAGCCCCCACCCCAGCAACACCACGCCTGCAGCCACCACCGCCCACCGCACCGCTTTGCTCAAAGCAGTCATGCTGTCACTCTGCCGACCCTCCGGCTGGCCGGCTTACGCTTCCTCTTTCTCGCCGCGGATGAACGCCTCAGTCATCTCGCGAGCGACGTCATCGCGGAACTGTTTGGGGGGCGTCTTCATGAAATAAGCCGCCGGGCCGATGAGCGGCCCCGCCAGCCCCCGGTCCAGCCCCAGTTTGGCACAGCGGATGGCGTCAATCATCACACCGGCCGAGTTGGGGGAATCCCACACTTCCATCTTGACTTCCACATTGAGGGGTACCTCGCCAAAGGTGGTGCCTTCCATGCGGATGTAAGCCCATTTGCGGTCGGTCAGCCAGGGCACGTAGTCGCTGGGGCCAACGTGGATGTTTTCAGGGGGCAACTGGTACGGCAACGTGCTGGTCACCGCGCCGGTTTTGGAAATCTTCTTGGATTCCAGCCGCTCGCGTTCCAGCATGTTGAGGAAATCGGTGTTCCCGCCAAAATTCAACTGGTAGGTACGATCGACACGCACGCCGCGGTCCACGAAGAGCGTGGTCAGCGTGCGGTGCAAAATGGTGGCGCCCACCTGCGATTTGATATCGTCGCCAATGATGGGCAGCCCGCGATCGCGGAAGCGTTTCGCCCAATATTCCGAACTGGCAATGAACACCGGAATGCCGTTCACGAAGGCCGTCCCGGCTTCCAGCACCTGCTCCACATACCACTTGGTCGCCATTTCCGACCCCACGGGCAGGAAGTTGATGACCACGTCGGTACCGGTATCCTTGAGAATTTTGACGATGCCGGCCGTGGGGCCAGGGGCCTTCTTGAGCACCTGGGAGAGATATTTGCCCAGGCCGTCGTGGGTCATACCGCGATAGACCGGTACGCCCAGGTGGGGCACATCGGCAAACTTATAGGTGTTGTTGGGGTAAGCAAAAATGGCCTCGGAAAGGTCTTTGCCCACCTTGGTATCCACCACGTCAAAGGCGGCAGTAAACTCAATGTCGCTGATGTGATAGCCCCCCAGGTTGACATGCATCAGGCCGGGCACGATGTCGTCGTCTTTGGCGTTGCGATAGAAATGCACCCCCTGAACGAGGGCCGAGGCGCAGTTGCCCACGCCGATGATGGCTACACGGACTTTCTTATCTCCCATGATGTGCTGCCTCCTGAAAAAATGGGGTAAAGTCGGCGTCGGTGGGCCGGGCACCCATCCCACCGAACGCTGTAAAGGCTCCTGCTATGCTATAATCTCGCTGTGGAGGATTTTCCCATGCGCACCCACGACCGCGTCCATCGCCTGGAACGGCTGCTGGAAGTCAGCCGTACCCTCAGTACCACCCTGGAACCCCAGGCTGTGCTGGAAGCGGTCATTCAGGCGGCAATGGAACTCACCGAAAGCGAAGCCGCCTCTATTTTACTCTACGATGAGGAAAGCAACCAACTCCATTTTGCCGCCGCGACGCCGGGGCATTGGGAAATTCTCAAAGATCAAGTCGTCCCGCTGCAAGGGAGCATTGCGGGGAAAGCCTTAGCCCAACGCAAGCCAATCATCGAAACCAACGTGGCACGCTCGCCCCAGCACTTTCGGCAAGTGGACGACTCTTTGCGCTTCACCACCCGCAATCTCATTGCCGTGCCCCTGTTGCTGGAAAAACGCCCTCTTGGCGTGCTGGAAGCCCTCAACAAACCTGACGGCTTTACCGCTGAAGACGCCGACACCTTGCAAACGCTGGCCGCCCATGCGGCCATTGCCCTCCACAATGCGCGCCTGATGAAAGAGGCCCGCCAGGCTTACGAAGCCCTGCAAAGAATCGACCAGATGAAGTCCGATTTCATTGCCATTGCCTCCCACGAACTGCGCACCCCTTTGGGCATCATCCTGGGCTACGCCACCCATCTGCAGGAAGTGCTCGATGAGCCCTACAAAGGGCCAATGCAAACCCTCACACGGGCAGCCCTCCGCCTGAAAGACATCGTTGAAGAACTCAGCCAGATTGAAAACTACCAACAGGGGCGCACGGTCCTCCTCCTGCAGCATATTGACTTGAACAGGCTGTTGAAGGAGGCAGTAGAGGCCTTCCGGCCTCAGGCTACTGAGCGACGCATTCAACTGGAACTCCACCTTCCGGAAGCCCCCACCCCCGCTGAAGTAGAGCCCGAAAAAATTCAGGTGTTGTTGCGCCACCTGCTGCAAAACGCCATCACCTTCACCGACCCCGGCGGGCACGTCGATGTAACCTTGCAACCTCTGGAAGACTACCTCCAAATTCTGGTCACCGACACGGGCATTGGCATTCCGGCGCAAGACCTGCGCCGCATTTTCGAGCGTTTTTATCAGGTCGAAAAGCACCTCACCCGCCGCCACGGCGGGCTTGGGCTGGGGCTTGCCATTGCCAAAGCCATGGCCGAGGCCCACGGCGGCACCATCTGGGCCGAGAGCGAAGAAGGCAAAGGCACTACGATGGTGGTCGTGCTTCCTCGCAACCCCTCACAAGCCTCGCCCATGCAACACATCCTCCAGGTGTAAACCGCGGGTCCCCCGCGAAGCCGCCAACCGCGCGGCGCAAAACCACTCTAATCCTCGAATACGCAAGGAGCCAAAAGATGAGCCACGCAGAAATGGATTGGTCGCGCCTGGGTATGAGCACCCTGGCCGTCCATGTGGGCGAAGGGCAAGACCCCAACCATGCCCACGTCACACCGATTTATCAAACCTCGACGTTCAGTTTCCCCGATGTGGCCACCGGGGCTGCCCTTTTTGCCGGCAAAGGGGAAGGCTACATCTACACCCGCATCGGGAACCCCAACAGCAAACACCTGGCCCGCAAGATCGCGGCCCTGGAAGCCTATGATTTGCTCCGCCAGCATCCCGAAAAAAGCCTCGACGAACTGGTGGCCGGATGGGTGCTCTCGACCGGCATGGGCGCGGTAAGCACCGCCATCATGGCACGCGCCAAAGCGGGTGACACCGTCATCGCGCAAGAAGTCGTCTATGGCGGCACCTTCGAATTCCTGCACACCATTGCCCCCCGCCTCGGCATTGAGGTGGTGTGGGTCAAGGGCACCGACCTTGATAGTTGGGCTGCTGCCTTTGAAAAACACCCCAAAGCACGCCTGGCCTATGCCGAAACCCCGGCCAACCCTTCGATGAGCATTACCGATCTCGCGGGCGTGGCAGAAATTGCCCATCAGTACGGTGCGTGGATGTGTGTGGACAACACCTTCGCCACGCCTTACTGTCAGCGCCCGCTTACTTTGGGCGCTGATATTGTTTTACACTCCACCACCAAATACATCACCGGGCACGGGGTGGTGGTCGGTGGAGCGGTGGTCAGCCCGCACCTGGAATTCATGCACACCGAGTTCAAGAAAGTGCTCAAGAGCGTGGGCACTTCGCCCAGCCCCTTCGACACCTGGCTGACCAACATTGGTTTGAAAACTTTCGAGGTCAGAATGCAGCGACATTGCGAAAACAGCATGGCCGTAGCCCGTTTTTTAGAAAAACACCCCAAAGTCGCCCGGGTAATGTACCCCGGCCTGGAAAGCTTCCCGGGGCACGAAGTCGCCAAAAAGCAAATGCATTGCTACAGTGGCATACTCTCCTTCGAACTCAAGGGTGGCCTCAAAGCCGGGGTAGCCCTGATGGAACACGTCCGGTTGGCGACTCTGGCCGTGAGCCTGGGCAACGTGGACACCCTCATCGAGCACCCCGCCAGCATGACCCACGCCGGGGTTCCCAAAGAGGAGCGCGAGGCGATAGGCATCACCGACGGGCTGGTACGGCTCTCGGTGGGCATCGAAAACACCGAAGACATCCTCGCCGACCTCGAAGACGCCCTTGCCAAAGTCTAACCGCCCCTTTCGAGGCACGCGGGGAGCGCTCCTTTTCGCCTCCCCCCTCGACAAAAGCCCTCCGCCCTGTTTTAAACAAAACCAAAGCGGAGGGCTTGCCTCTTTCCCAAAAGAGCGGGTTACGAGGTCTGTTTTCGCGAAACCTTAGCGCGCCGCCAGCGGGGATGAAAGGGCAAATTACCCAAAAGCAACAACGGCAGGAGCCACGCCGCCCAACGGAAGGCGCTTTCTGGCGAGCGGGCATACATCCATCCAGCCAGGGTGGAAGCCAGAAACACCGCCAGCCCCCCCATGGTTTCGTTGAGGCCATACGCCAACCCCATCGCGGCTTCACTGACCATGCTCCGCACCTCTGCCGCGGCCATCGCCTTGGAGGCCCAATAACCGCCTGCGAAGAAATAGGCCGCGCTATACATCCACATCCCGTTGCCTTTCCAAATCAACAAGGCAAACAAGCCCCCCGAAATCTGGGCCAGCAAAAAGCCTTCCCACGCGCCAAAACTGCCTAACACCAGGCTGATCACCACCATTCCGCCACGAGCCAGCGCCCCCAGGGTGCCAATATCGCCCAGAGAAACATGGCGCACATCGCGCAGGAAATTCGGCGCCAGGGGTTGCGGCAAATAGAGCACCAACATCACCACGAACACAAACCCCATGAACGCCCAAAACCGCGGCGAGAAGCGCCGCCCGTTGGCCGCCTTTTCGGCAGGGTCAGACGCCACGACCGGCTGCGGGTGAATGAAAAGCACCACCACCACCGAGATCATGAAAATCAGTGCCGCCACCTGATAAATGGTTGCCAGCCCCAGCCGCTGGCTAACCTGCCCACCGGCGAGCGACCCCAGCACTGCCCCGGCGTTGAACGAGGCCGAAGTGATCGTCAAAGCGCGCTGCACGCTCCAGCGCCCCCGCGCCGCGGTGACGTAACTATTCAACGGGGCAATCACGAAAGCCGAAAGGTTGTAAAGCACCGCGCCCACGGCAAACACGGGCAATGAGCGCGCCAGCGCCATCGTCCACGCGGCCACCAGGCCGGTAAACCACGAAGCCCACATGACAGGCCGGCGCCCAAAGCGGTCGGCCGCCGCCCCCGCCGGAATGTGGGAAAGGCTCAGCACCAGGCCACCCACACCCAGAATTACCCCGATGACTTCCGGCGACGCGCCCAGTTTCTGCAAATACAGCGGTTGGAAGTAAAAGAAAAGCCCCTCACCAATGCCCCAGATGAAGAGCGAAATGCTCAAAAGGCGCAGGTCGCGATTCATGCCTCCCCCTCGGCCACGGCTTCTTTCTGAGAGGCGGACGTTCCCGCCGCGGCCTCCAACGCAATTTCGGCTACAAACGCGCCGACAGCACGCGCCACTTTCTCCCGCTCTGCGTCCAAGGTCACCACATGGCTGCTGCGCTCCACCCACACCAGTTGCTTGCGGGGGCTTCCCAAAGCAGCGTAGATGCGCTCCGCGTTTTCGGGTTGCACATAGCGGTCGTTGCGGGAATGCAACACCAACGCGGGCGCCTGGATCGCCGGCAAGGCTTCCCGCAAGACGCCGAGCATTTTCACCAGTTCCAACACGCTGCGGGCAGGGTTCACCGGGTAGGCCACCCGCCCGCGGAAACCTTCGGGGTCGTACACTTTCCCTTCCCCCTTGGGGAAGTAAGGCCGCACCAGCCCCAAGAGCCGCTCACGAGGAGTGATTTCCAGGGCATACGGGGCAGCCATGCTTACCACGGCCATCGCCGGTTTGTAAGCGGCCAGCAACAACGCCACCACGCCGCCCATCGAAAGGCCCACGACGGCAATGCGCTGATGCCCCGCGCTGCGCAGCAAATGCCAGCCATCTTCGGCCGAAGCCAGCCAGTCTTCCCAGCGCATGTGCGCCATGTCTTCCGGCGTGGTGGCATGTCCCGCCAGCCTGACGCCCAAAACCGTGTAACCGTAAGTGGTGTGGAGATATTCGCCCAAGCCGCGCATTTCACGCGGCGTCGCCGTAAAGCCATGCACCAGCAGGCAGGCCGTTGGGTTCCCCGGAAAGAGGAACGGCTCAGCCGTGGGGATCAAGAGAGATTTCATCGCCACCTCCGAAGCAAAGCGCAAAGGTAGGATAGCACAAAAAAGCCGCAAGGGCAACCAAAATGCCCTTGCGGAAAAGGCCCCCTTAGCGGAGCCCCTCAGCGTTGCTCGCCGCGCTTTTGCTCAGCCTCGTAGGCGAAGTAAGAATACACCACCACACCCACGGCCGCCACCAGCACCAAGGCCACCCCCAGCCACATGAGCGGCTCCCAGAACACGCCCAACACCGTGATGAGGCCCGAAGCCATGAAGGCGGGCGCGGCCAGGCGATGGGTCTTCTCCCACACCGCAGGGCTGGAAAGCGTCCAAGGGGTACGGATGCCGACAAACCAGTTAGGCCGGGCCTTGCGGAGCAAGGCGCCCGCCGCGATGAAGATCGCGCCCAGCGCAGGGGCGAGCGTCTTTCCCACAGGAAGGCGATAACCCAGGTTCCAGGCCAGGGTGGTGAAATCCGCGTAGGCAAGGAAAGCCACCACGGCCACCACAAAGGCGTTATAGATGGTGCGGAAGGCGGCGTAGTTCTGGCGGCGGGGGTCGATGGAAGGAGTCAGCCAGAGCAAGGCCGCCACCCCAACCGAAAGCAAGGGCACCAGCCAGGCGCCCCAAAAGCGGGACATGCTGCCGTTGGGCTGGCCGTTGATGCCCCAGTGGGTGGTCATCACCGCCGGCAAATGGGGATAAACCACTGCCGTCACAGCGATCATCGCGGCCAAAATTGCCGCCATCCATCCAAGCGCTGCTTTGTTGCTCATAGCAACCTCCTTGGGCAAACGTTTCACATGAAACATAGCCTGCGAAACACCGTCCGCGGGTTTCACGTGAAACCTTGGGAAAGCATTATCCCGCGGGCTGGTTGGGCGCTACAGCGGCGGAAGCCCCGCCTTCGGTCGCGCTTCCCGCCGAAGGGGTTTCCTGAGCCGCCGTCTGCTGGCCGCTCAACGAAACCAGACCACTCAGCCCGCCCAGGTTCATCGTCTCTACCGCGCTGCTGGGCACAATGACCAGTGCGCCTTTTTCTTTCAGCCCTTCGAAGAGCATGTTCATGGCCCGCAGGTGAAGCGCAGTGGGGTTTTCCGCATAGGCTTTGGCCGCTTCAGAGAAACTCTCGGCAATCTCAACCTCCGACTGCCCCAAAATCACCCGCGCCTGGCGCTCGCGCTCCGCCTGGGCGCGGCGGCTCATGGCCTCTTCCAAATTGGGCGGAATCACAATATCTCGAATTTCCACCGATTGCACACTCACGCCCCAGGGCGTCGTGCGCTCGTCGATGATGTGCTGCAGTTCCTCATCCATTGCCGCGCGGCCAGTGAGAATTTCGGCCAGTTCCTTTTGACCGATGATTTCCCGCAACGCCGTTTGCGCGGCCCACGAAACCGCGGCCTGGTAATCTTCAACTTCCAGCGCCGCTTTTTCAGCATCGAAGACCATCCAAAACAACACCGCATCAACATCAACCGGCACGGTATCTTTGGTGAGCGTTTTTTCAGCCCGAAACGGCGTAACCATCACGCGCTGGTCAATCCACGTAGCAATGGTGTCGACCACCGGCACAATCCAGAACAACCCCGGGCCATACAGGCCGCGGAACTTACCCAGGCGCAACACCACGGCCTTTTCCCACTGATTGGCAATTTGCCAGGAAAACAAAATGTAAAGAGCCACCGCAGTGAAGAAGCCCACCCAAACGCCAGCCACCGTATCGCCATAACGGGGCTGCAGCCAGAACGTTCCACCGACAGCAATGCTTTCCAGCACGAAGAAGGCCAGCAAAGCCACAGGCGCAATGTGCGAAGGGTTAGCCGCTTTGGCTTTGGAAGACATGATCTTTTTGGGCATGACGAACCTCCAGGGGAAGAGAAATGAATCGCGTTACGGGCACACAAGCACGCTCAGGCCGAGGAGGATTACGGTGGTTCATCTTCCTGCCAGGCGCGCCGCAGCGCGGCCACCACTTCATCGACTGTGAATCCCATCTCACGGGCCTGCGCCGCCAGTTGTCGCGCCAGCAGCCGCAGGGTCTCACGCTTGAGGGAAGCCTCAGCCTGGGGCGAAGCCGGGGCCAGCACAAAGGTGCCGCGCCCATGCTGCACGGAAATCAGCCCGTCTTCCTCCAGCAGCCGATAGGCCCGGGCCACGGTGTTGAAATTGATGCGCAAATCGGCTGCCAGTTGACGCACGGTGGGCAACTGGTCACCAGGCTGCAGCACCCCGCGGCTAATGAGCACGCGAATCTGGTTACGAATCTGCTCTGTGATGGGGGTGCGCTGGCGGAAATCCACTTCCAGCGGCAGGCGACGCAAAGGCACCGACACAACCAACTCCCTTTCAGCCGAAAGTATCAAAGTATCTTTGTATCATTGTATCACAGACAGGCAGGTTGTCAAGAGCAACAGAGCGCAGTTTCCTCACTTCTAAATCTGTGGTTTACCCGCCAGCGGCAAGCAGTGCTCATAGCCGTGCCATCCCCCTCGCTTCTCTCCCATACGCGGCACTCCGCCAGGGCTTGCGCAAGAGGGCGGCAACGACAAGCCCTGGCGGAGGGTGGGGCAAAATCTTATGAGACGTGCTCAAAAAGCATTCAGCGTGGCAGGCCGCGCGGCTATGCTCGCCACCTGGCCCCAACGAACCCCACGCCAGTGAGGAAAACGCCTGCGAAGACGACGCTTCCAATCAACAGCAACGCATAGGTATCTTCCCACCACGGCGGCGGAGGGGGTGGTTGCATCCACTGCGGCGTGTGGCCGGCAGCAAACCCGGGTGGGCCGCTCTGGCTTTCCGCGGGGCCAGCAGGGGGAACCGCGGCCTCGGTGGTGGGCTGGGCGGCAGGCGTGGTCGGGGTGCCGGGGGTGTTGGTGGCGAGAGAAGTCGGCATGGGCTGGGGGGCAACCGCCGTAGGGGTTTGCCGTCGCCAGCGCGGGCCGCGGCCACCTTGCCCTTGATCCTCGCGCATCCACGGCGGCCCACCGCCGCCACCTACGGCCGTCGTGCCCATAGGCTCGTTGCCCGAAAGCGCCCACCACGGCCCCCCGCCTTGGGCTGCGGGTTCCGCCACTTCGGGCGCGGTGGGTTCCCACGATCGGATGTAACCCACAATGGCCTGGATTTCCGCCTCGGTCAGGCGAGTGCCCCAGGCAGGCATCGCCGTGCCCGGGACGCCGTTGGTGATGATTTGCTGCAACGCCAGGTCGCTGGTGCTTTCCAGGTAGCCTTTCACGTTGAGGGCTGGCGCACGACGCGTGCCTTGTCCGTTGGGGCCGTGGCAGAAGGAGCAGTTTTGGGCAAAGAGCTGCTCGCCCAAGGCCAGGCTTTCCTCGGTCACGGGAATGGGCTTGTCTGGCTCGGGGATGGCACCGCTGGGCACTTCATCCCAGCGGGTCAACAGCGCAAGCAGCGCCTGAATCTCCTGGTCGGCGAGGACATTGTCCCACCCGGCCATCAGGGTGCCTCTCACACCATAGCGGATGGTGCGCTCCAGGGTTTCGGGAGCCGTCGCGCGCACCTGGGGCGTGTTGAGTGCCGGGGCGAGGTTCGTGCCCTGCCCGTCAGGGCCATGGCAGGCCACGCATTCCCGGGCATAGACTTGAATGCCCTGCGCCAGCAGGTCGCCGTCAGGCAAGGCTTCCACCGCCGTCAGGATTTTGGCGTCGGGCTCCGAGGTAAAGGGGACGGTGGGGGCCAAGCCAAGGTTGACCACCCGGTCTTGCACTGCCTGCCAGTCGCCGTAGCGAATGAGCTGCACCAGTTCGGTGATCTGGTAATCGCTAAGGGGGCCGCCGTCTTCCATGTTCCAGGCGGGCATGGCAGTGTTGTAGAGGCCGCGGGAGATGATTTTGTGCAGGCTGTCGGGGTCGGCTTCTCGCAGGTCAGGACGGTCGAGGGCGGGCGTTGCGCCGATACCTTCGCCGCGGATGCCGTGGCAGACAACACAGTTCTCCGCGTAGATGGTCATGGCGTCATCCAACTGCCGCGCCAAAACGGCTTGTTGCGCAGCCTCCAACCGCTGGGGTTCGGTGCTCTGATACCACCACAGGGCGCCTGCCAGGAAAAACGCAGCACCAATACCGAGAAGAGTTTGCACAATAACAGAGAGTTTCATGGATACACCACCTGAGAGGGCTCAAACGCGGCGCGCGAAATGGGTTTGCTGGTATCCACTTTTACCATGCCGTCCTCGAAAAAGACACGGAAGAGGTCAAGAGGGCGAGGCGCTGGAGGATTGAGCAAAGCACCCTCGGCGGTGAACTGCGAGTTGTGGCATGGGCAGATGAACTTGTTTTCTTCCTGCCGCCAGGGGACCGTGCAGCCCAGATGGGTGCAGCGCTGGTAGAGGGCAAGGAAGCCCCCATCGGTCAGGCGGGAAAGGTAGAAACGGCCATTGGGAATATGCGTTACCGAGCCGGGCGGGAAGTCGTCAATAGCGCCCGCGGTGATAACGCCGCCAAACTCGCCTTCGGTTTGGCGAGGGGTCATGTAGCGCAATACTACGCCGCCAATCTCGAAAGTCAACAGGCCGCCTAAAGCCACGCCGCCCAGTTTCAGGAAATCACGGCGATGAATGGGGGTTGTTTTTTCGTGGGATGTGCTCATGGCAACCTCCAAAGGTCATCCGTGGGATGGCGGCATGTTCCAAGGCCAATACAAATCCATGTTCGGCCCGCGAAAGAACACGCCCACCACTGTCAGGACGACAAAGGCAGTAAGCAGGAAAATCACCCAGAAGAGCACTCGCTCCTCTTGGGTGGTCGGGAGGGCTTTTTTCAGAAACGTGTGCAGCAGCCAGGCCCCCATCAGCAAGAGCGCCAGGGGCAGCACGCCGTTGGAAAGCCAGGTCGGCCAGTTCGGAAGCCAGCCCACCCAGTCCAACCAAAAGGCGTCGGCGGCAATCCACGCGGGGGTGAGAAGCAACGCCAGGCCCACCGCCATCAACGCCAGGAAACGCCCGCGACGGCTGCGGAAGTACACGCCGACGCTCTCGGTCTCCGTATCCCACCACGGCAGTGTGGCGAGCGCGAGCAGGGCCACGGTGGGGATGATGATAGCAGCAATCAGAGGATGAAAGTGCAGCAGCAATTCCTGCAAACCCGCGAAGTACCACGGCGCTTTGGCCGGGTTGGGGCTGACGTTGGGGTTGGCAATGCCTTCCAGCGGCGCGGGGGTGGTCATCGCCCAGCCTACCAGCAGCGCCGTCCACAGCAGGGCATACACGGCCTCACAGCGCACCAGGTGGGGAATGGTCGTCACCCGTTTCAGGCCGCGCTGCAACACCTCGCCCGGCGCTTTGGGGATGCTAAGGCCGCCGTCCTTACGAATGCGCCAAAAATGGTAACTGGCGAGCAGCACCAAAGAAATCGGGATAATGCTAATGTGCAAGGTGTAGAAATTGAGCAACGTGCGCCCGCTGACTTCCGGGCCACCCAAGAGCATCCGACTCAAAGTGTCGCCCACCCACGGGATGTAGGCGACGATGCCGGTGCCCACGGTGATCGCCCAAAAAGCCAGTTGGTCCCACGGCAAAAGATAACCGGTGAAATTTGCGGCAATCACCAGCAAGAAGAGCGCAATGCCCACCACCCAGTTGGTGTGGCGTGGGCGGCGGTAAGCGCCGGTGAGGAATACCCGCAACAGGTGCAGCGTGACGGTGACGATGAGCAGGTTGGCTGCCCAGTGGTGAAGGGCACGGATGAAAGAGCCAAAGGGTACCTGGCTTTCCAGTTGCAAAATGTTCAGGTAAGCCTGAGGCGCGCTGGGGGTGTAATACATCTCTAAAAGAACACCCGTCGCGATGAGGAGCAGCAAGAGGAAAGCGCTCAAGCCGCCCAACCCCCACGTGTAAACAAATCGCAGCGTGCGCTCAGGAACTTTGGTGGGGTGGAGATGAAGGACAATATTGTCCACCACCATGCGCATTCGGCTGCGATCATCTTCAGGGATAGAAAGCAAACGCTTTACCTGAGAAGTTGCTGGACGCTTTTGAGGGGGTTGCGGCTGAGGGGGCTGTGAGGTGGGGGATGTAGAGGAAAAGGGAGGAGACAATGGAAACCTCCTGTAAAAGAATTCTAAACCAAGCAGCAGCGGTAGAGAACCCAGCGTTATTCCATTATATCAAGGACTTCAGCTACAAATTGTACAATCCGGGGTTTTCTTTGCCGGTGACCCTCGGCGGCAAGGGGTAGGTTTCCTCTACTTCCGATTGAAATCTGCCGGAATTTCCCCCCATAGCCGCGTTTCCCACCGTAGCACCGGCGCGTGCTGCGGATGTGCAGCCAGCCACTCCTCGGCACGAGCCACAAGCACCCATACCGCTTCGGTTTCCGGCGTGCGCGGCAGGCGGCTGTTGCAGCGCCTCTTCGCCACCCAGCCGCGCGCCACGCGCGAATCCGAATACACCGGCCATGTCAGGCCGCGGGCTTCCAGCCAGGCCAAGGCGTGCACAATCGCCAGAAACTCGCCGATATTGACCGTGCCCACCGCAAAAGGCCCCTGGCGAAAGATCTCCTCTTCGGTATCCACCCGCACACCACGGTATTGCATCGGCCCGCGCGCCCCCGCCGCGGCAGCATCCACCGCCAGGCTGGGCAGCACCGGCTTGCGGGCCGCCGTGCGCCAGCGCCCCAGGGAAGCCGGCTTGCCCGCCCGGGCCGCGTAGCCTTCCCGCCAGGCGCGCTCGGCCTCTTCGCGGCTGGCAAAGCCCTTGTATTGCGCCCCCGAAAAGCCTTCCACCTGGGCACGGGCGGCTTCCCACGAAGAAAACACACCGGTCTTGCGCCCCCTCCAAACGACGTAAAAACGCTTACGCTCACGCATGGGCTGCTCCTGCCCCCTGCTGCCAGGGGAAATGCTGTATAATCCTACCACACACCCCAATTCTATCCCTTTACAGGACACCATGCCCGACAAAACCCTTGTCATCCTCAACCCCAATGCCGATGTCGGCCACGCCTGGCGGCGAATTGCCGACCTGCGCCCCCTGGCCGAAGAACTTACCGATGGCCGCCTGGACTGGGCGGGCACGGTTTACCCCACTCACGCCACCCGCCTGGCCATGCAGGCCGCCGAACAAGGCTACGGCCGGGTCATCGCGGTGGGCGGGGACGGCACAGTGCACGAAGTTGCCAACGGCCTGCTGCGCCTGCCGCCGGAAGCCCGCCCCGTGCTGGGCGTTGTGCCGCTTGGCTCGGGCAACGACTTCGCCCACGCCATTGGCCTGCCCCCCGACCCTCACAAAGCGCTGGAAATCGCCCTCACCGCCCCGCCACGCCCCGTCGACGTCATGCGCGCCGAAGACGAGCACGGCCGGGTGGAGTTCGTCGACAACACCTTAGGCATTGGCTTCGACGCCATCGTCACCATTCGGTCGCACCAGTTGCCGGTGGTGCGCGGCTTTGCCATGTACCTGACCGCCGTGCTCCAGACCATCGCCTTCGACCTCCACGCCCCCCACTTCCGGCTGGAAATCGACGGCCAGCCCCGCGAGAGCGAACTGCTCATGCTGGTCATCGGGAACGGCCCGCGAGAGGGCGGTGGCTTCCTGACCACACCCGCCGCCCGCCCCGACGACGGCCGGCTGAACTACCTCGCGGTGGGGCGCATCCCCCGGCTGGGCATGTTGGGGTTGGTCACCAAAGTCATGCACGGCACGCACGGCAGCCACCCCGCGGTCGAAATGGACGATTTCCGCACCCTGACGTTAGAAGCCGACCGGCCACTGCAAATTCACATGGATGGCGAAATCTTCGCCGACTTCGACACCCATGTGCACCACCTGAAAGTGGAAGTGGTGCCTCAAGCGCTGCGCGTGGCGGCGCCGCCGGCCGACGGCAGCCCCCCCTGATTGACCATGCCCTCCCTCCACTACCACCTTCGTCAGGCCGACCTGGGCCTGTTGCGCATCTTCGCCCGCACGTGGGGCGTGCCCGAAACCTTCCCCACGGTGGCGGCAGGGGCCGATGCCCTGGAAGCCGCGATGCGCACACCCACTGAGGCCGAAGCCGTGCTCGCCCGCCTGCCGGAAGATGCCCGCGCCGCGCTGGAAGCCCTCCAAGCCCGGCAGGGCCGCTTGCCGTGGGCCGAGTTCGTGCGGCGCTTCGGCCCTTTTCGCGAAATGGGCCCCGGCCGCCGGGAGCGGGAAAAACCCCACGAACAGCCGGTTTCCCCCGCCGAGGTGTTATGGTACGCCGGTTGGGTCGGGCGCGCCTTTCTGGAAGGCCCGGAAGGGCCGCTGGAATTTGCCTACATCCCCGACGAAATGCGCGCCCTGCTCCCCCCGCCGCCGCCCCCGGAAGCCGCGCCGCTGGGGCGTCCTGCCACCCGCGACGAGCGCGCCTTCCCACAGCCTTCCCACGACCACATCCTCGACCACCTGACTACCTACCTTGCCGCCCGCCGCGCCAACCGCCCCCTTGAAGACATCCCCGACCGGAAAGCCTGGAGCTACACCCCCGCCCACCTGGAAGCGCTCGCTCGCGCGTTGGGTGTGCTCACCTCCGCCGGCGAGGTGGACACCGCTGCCGTGCGCGCCTTCCTGGAAGCGCCGCGTGGCGAGGCGTTGTTCCGGCTGTTTACCGCCTGGCGCGAAGGGCTGGCCTTCAACGACCTCAAACTGATGCCCGGCGTGGTGGCCCAAGGCCCCTGGGAAAACGACCCGCGGCGGGCGCGCGAGGCCGTGCTTGGCTGGCTGACGCGCTTGCCCGCCAACACCTGGTGGAGCCTGGAAGGGTTGATCGCCGCGGTGCACCAATGCTGCCCCGATTTCCAGCGCCCCGCCCCCGGCGATTACGACTCATGGTATTTGCGCGCGGCCGAAAGCGGCAAAACGCTGACGGGCTGGGAGCACTGGGACGCCGTCGACGGCGCCCTCATCCGCTTTGTGCTCACGGGGCCCCTGGCCTGGATGGGCGTGGTGGCCTTGGCCGCCCCCACCAAAGGCGCACCGGCTGCGGCTTTCCGGCTCACCCGCTGGGGCAAGGCATTGCTCGCGGGGAAGGCCCCCGCGGGGCTGGCAGCCGAAGACCAGCCGCTCATGCTGCGGGCCGACGGGCGGCTCTTCGCGCCGTGGCGCAGCCCCCGGGTCGTGCGCTACCACATCGCTCGCTTCGCCGAATGGGAAGGCACCGACCGCAGCGGCTACCGCTTTCGGCTCACGGCGAGGGCCTTGCAACGGGCCGCCGAACAGGGCATCGGCGCCGACCGGGTGCTGGCGCTGCTCAAACAGCACACCCGCGCCCTGCCCAAAACCATCGTCCAGGCCGTCCGCCGGTGGGAAGCCGAAGGGGTTCAGGCCACCATCCGGCCGATGGTGGTGTTGCAAGTGCGCGACCCGGCCATTTTAGAAGCCCTGCGGAAGAGCCGCGCGGCGCGCTTCCTGGGGCCGCTTTTGGGCCCCGCGGCGGTCGCCATCCGGCGCGACGCCGCGCCGGTCGTGCTATCGGCCCTGGCCGAAATGGGCTATTTTGGGGAAATCGAGCCTCAAAGCAAGGCACTTTCCGAAAACAAGCCATCAAAAGAGGGAAAATCAAATAAACAAGCATCGTAAACCCCCAAAATGGCAAAAAGGGCGCACAAAGGTGCGCCCTTGCGTTTTTCGGGCAAGGAGAGGCTACTGAGCCGCCTGCATGGCCTCTGCTAACCCCGGTTTCGGATCATCTCTTTGGCAGTGTTTCGTGCTGAGCAAAGCGTCCCAAGCGAAAGCGCGGGCGTGGGTGAGCGCTGCAGTCGAAGGACGGAATGAAGTCAAATCCGAAACGCCACGCACAGCGCGTTTCGACTGCGCTTGCTTCGCAATCTCCGCTCAAGGCGCTTATTCGAAACTCAGGTGCTGCTAAGCCGTCGTCTTCAGCGTCGTGCCGGTCAAAGCCTCATACACCGCCACCACAGCCGAGTTATCCAGATCGCCGAAGCCGAGTTCCTGCATCGAGCGGAACAGTTGGGTATGGGCGGCGGTGGAAGGTAACGGCATGCCGTAAGCGCGGGCCGTGTCGAGCACAATATCCAGGTCTTTGAGCATCATGTAGGCCTTGAAGCCAGGCTCACGATGGCCCGCAAAGAGGCGCTGGGGCTTGGTATCCAGGGTCCAGCACTGGGCTGCCCCGCCGCGAATGGCTGCCACCACCCGCTGAGGGTCCACACCCGCCTTCTGGGAAAGCAACAGCAGTTCGGCCATTGCCACCATTTGCGCCGCCACCATAATCTGGTTGGCAGCCTTGGCAACCTGCCCGGCGCCGGCTCCGCCAATGTGGGTAATGGAGCGTCCCTCAGCCTCCAACACAGGCCGGGCTTTTTCCAGCGCCTCGGCCGGGCCGCCCACCATGATGGTCAGCGTGCCTTCGCGCGCGCCAATATCGCCGCCGCTGACCGGCGCATCCAGGCACTGCACGCCCTTTGCCCCCAGCACCTCGGCAATGTGGCGCGCGGTTTCCGGCTTGATGGTGGAATGGTCGATGAAAATCATGCCAGGGCGGGCGGCCTCGATGATGCCGTTTTCGCCCAATGCCACGGCTTCCACATCGGGCGAATCGGGCAGGTTGGTGATGACGACATCCACCTGAGCCGCGACCTCCTCGGGGGAAGAAGCCGCCACCGCCCCTTCCGCGGCCAATTCCTCTACCGCGGCCCGCGAGCGGTTGTGCACCACCAGCGGGAAGCCGGCTTTCAAGATATTGCGCGCCATGGGCTTCCCCATCAGGCCCAGGCCAATGTAACCCACACGTAACATATTGACCTCCAGAGAAGTGTTTACGCCGCGGCGGAAGCCTGGGAAGGCGGGGCATCCAGGAAGCGTCGCACCGCGGCAAGATGGTCGGGAGAAACCAGGCGTTCGGTTTCCCACAAATCGAGCAATTCGGTGAGGGTGAAGACGGCATGCAAACGCAAGCCACGGGCCGCCAGTTGTTTTCGCGCGCCCGACTGGCGGTCAATCAGCACGACCACATCGCGGACCTGCAGCCCCACGGCCTGCAGTTTCTCGGCGGCCTCGAACTTGCTGCCGCCGGTAGTCGCCAGGTCATCGAGCATCACTGCCGTTTCGCCCGCTTCAAAAACGCCCTCGACGGCTGCTCGCGTGCCATAGGCTTTGGCCTCTTTACGCGGGTAAATCAGCGGCACGCCCAGCCGCAGGGCCACGGCCGTGCCGATGGGCAGCGCGGCGTAAGGCAAAGCCGCGAGGCGCTGAAAGGCCAGCGGCGCGAGCAGGTCGGCATAAAGCATAGCAACATCGCTCAGCAGGCCCGGGAACGAAGCCAGCCGCCGCAGGTCAAGGTAGATGGGCGATTGCAGCCCCGATTTGAGCGTAAAGCGCCCAAAACGCACGCAGCCGGAAGTCACCAGCCGACGCGCCACTTTCACCCGCAAGGCTGCGTTGGGAGGCAGGGGTGCAGGCGGCGTTTCCAGCGAGGCCGGTTGCCGGGAAGGAGCAAAAGCCACCCGGGCAATGCGTTCCCGCAGCAGGCGGGCAGCGTCGGCGGGAGCCTCTGCCCGGCTGATGCCGCGCGAAACCGCGACAAGCATGCCCAGACCATCGGCGCGCAAGCCCACCGTCAGGGCGGCTTCCAAATTACCGCCCTGCGCCCCCACACCCGGGGCCAGGAACCACAGGCCGGAAGCCGCAGCCCGCAGGCGCTGCAAGGCTTCCAGGTGGGTTGCCCCCACCACCAGCCCGACGTGTCCCGCCGCGCCCCACGTTCGCGCCAGGGCGGCTACACGCTCGTAAAGCAGCCCGCCTTCCGCCAGCGGCGCATCCTGCAAATCGGCACTGCCGGGGTTAGAGGTTTTCGCGAGCAAAAAAACGCCTTTGTGGGGCGTTTCCAGAAACGGCAGCACGGCATCGCGCCCGAGGTAGGGGTTGACGGTGAGGGCATCGGCGCGCAGGGTGTCGAAGGCCGCATGAGCATACGCACGCGCGGTGGAAGCAATGTCACCGCGCTTGGCATCCAGCACCACGGGAAGCCCCGTAGCATGGGCCGCGGCAATCACCTCAGCCAAGGCCTCCCAACCCGCCGCGCCGTAAATTTCAAAGAAAGCCGCATTGGGTTTGAAGGCCAGGGCAAAGGGCGCGGTGGCATCGATCAGCCGCAGGCAGAAATCGCGCGCGGCCGCTGCCGTGGGTTCCGGCAGGTCTTCAGGGTGCGGGTCAAGCCCCACGCACAGCAAGGTTTCCCGCTCGCGCGCCAGGGCTTCCAAAGCATGGGAAAAAAGCGTCACTTCAACCTCCGCGCGAAGGGCGCGTGGCCGCACCACGCGCCCCAAAAAGACCTCACGCCGCGCAGTTTACGGGCGGCGCACGACGAAGTTGTCGAACAAAATATCGGTGCCTTTTTTGTCGAACGTCCCGGCCATCAGGCCGCCATCGCCCGAGGGGGCAATGCGGTCGTCGGTGACGGTGAGAATGCGCTTGCCATTGACGGTGAGCGTCAGAGTATTGCCCACACAACTGGCCTCGATGTGATATGTCACCCCTTCGCCCTGGGGCAATTTATCCGTCGGCACCATCTTGCCTTCTTTGTTGAGCATCTTCTGGTCACCTTTGAAGACGATGCCGATGCCCGCGTAGCCATCGTTGCTGATGACGAAGAAGTAATAGTTGTCTGCGTCGTGATAGCGGCAAATCACGCCAAAATCGTTATCCAGCGGGCCACTGTTGCGGACAGCATCCACAGCCACCACCACATCCCCATCGAAATTCTTGCCGGGGTTGGCCCAAATGTCGGTGTTGCTCTCATTAACCAGAATACGATAACGACCATCGACGTAATCGGTCATGCTGCCGCTGGGGTCTTTGACCCGGTCCCATCCGCTGCCGGTATCGGAGAAATCATCGCGAAAAAGCACTTTGCTTTGTGCAGCGGGGGTAGGCGTCGCCTCTGCCGAAGAACCACCGCCAAAACTGAAACTGCAGGCGATGACCACCAGCGCGAGGCCGACCAGTAATAACCATAAACGTTTCATACAAGTCACTCCTTTTTCAAAGGGGCGGCGTGTCTTGCTTTTGACAGGGAAAACACACCCAAGGGATCGGGGGCAACTGCGCCAAGCACGCGCCAGGTTAAGGAAAAGCCTGCATGTATTGTAGCATAAGGAAACAACAGGCATGTGCTTTAGCCAAAGCACATGCCTGACACAACCAGGGGGCTCAAAAAGTCGCTCCGGGGCCTCAGGCTTACAATTTAAACTCCATCGGCACCTGAGGTTTGGGCGGGTTGAGCCGCCGCTCGATTTCCCGCGCCAGCGTTTCCTTGTCGGGAATCAGCCCCTGGGCTTCACGCTCGCGCTGGCAGGCCTCACAAGGGCAGAGTTTGCGCAAATAGCCCCAATTGTAGATACCGTAGTGATGGCCGTCTTCCCAGATGATGTTGAAGCCATAGTTGCCCACAGGGTCAATGGCTTTGATGTGTGTGCGAGGCGAATCTTCTTGGGGGAGAAAGAAAACCACCGGGTCAGGGTCTTTGCGCATGTTTTCGTGGCCGCCGGCGCACTCAGCGCAGGGACAGGCGTGGCGCAGCAACGAAAAGGAATACACGCTCACGTGGCCGTCTTCCCACACAATGGTGAGTTCGGCTTTCTGGCGGTCAGCAGTAATGCTGGCAGGTTTGATCATCGCGGTCATGAGATGCCTCCACGGGGAAGTTCAGGTTTCCTCAAGAGAGGAAGCCGTCGCGCCTGAAAGGGGGTTTTCGGCCGCGGGGTAAGAACCCAACAATTTGAGGAAAGCCGCTCGTGCCAGCAGCCCCACCAACGCTTCTGCACAGCGCGGCTCCTGCCATGCCCCTTCGCAATCCAGGTAAAAAACGTAATGCCACGGGCGGTTGCGCCGGGGACGGCTTTCCAGTTTGGTGAGGTTGAGGCCGCGGCGGGCAAATTCGTTCAGGCAAGCCACCAGCGCGCCGGGGCGGTGCGGTACGGCAAAGACCAGCGAGGTTTTCATGTGCGGCTGAGGTTCGGCTTCCTCATAGCCCACAACGAAGAAACGGGTGACATTCCAGGCTCGGTCTTGCACATCGGCCGCCAGCACCTGCAAGCCATAGATTTCAGCAGCCAGACGGCTGGCGAGCACCGCCACGCCAGGCTGGGGCTTCGCGGCAAGGTCTTTGGCGCTACCGGCGGTATCATACCACGGCTCGGCGCGCCAGCCATGGGCTGCAAGGTAATCTTCACACTGGGCAAGGGCTTGCGGGTGTGAGCGCACGGTATGGACGTCTTCCAAACGCGTGCCTTCCGGGGCCATAAGATGGTGGCGCACGGGCAAATACACCTCGCCGCTCACCCGCAAATCGTGCGCCAGCAGCAGGTCATAGGCTTTGTTGATGGAACCCGCGACTGCATTTTCCACCGGCAACATGCCGTAATCGGCCTGGCCGGATTCCACCGCGGCAAAAATGTCCTCAAACGTGCGGCACGGCAGGGTTTCGACCGCCTTGCCGAAATGCTGCCGAATGGCCTCTTCAGAATACGCGCCGTGCTCGCCCTGAAAAGCGACGGTGGTCATGGGGCTTGCTCCTCGCGCTGCTCGAAAGCGGCCAGTTGCGCGGCAATCCACGCTTCCAGTTCCCCCCAGTTGACCTCTTGCAAGTGAATCTGGTCGGGGCGCAGTTTGGCCGCTTCGCCGAGGTAAACATGCACGATTTCCTTCTGGCTTTTGGTGGTGTTCCAGTGTATCAGCACCCGCACCACCCGCGGCATCTGGCCCGGCACGTTCATTTCATGGCCGCAAAGCAGAGGCACCTCGCGCCACCCCAATTGCCGCGCCGCCAGCGCGGGGAATTCCGCGTTCAGGTCGGTGGTAGTGGTGAGAATCACACTGGCGACATCTTCCGCCTGAATGCCGTTGACGTGAATCATCAACGCCAGCAGGCGGCGGGTTTCGCGCAAAATGGCTTCGGCGGTATTTTCCGGCACGGTGGTGGCACCGCGCACGCCACGGCACATCAAGGGCATGGTTTCCTCCGTGAAAAATCAGGCTGGCCCAAGCACCTGAAAGCGCACCACCGGAATGGCACGGCTCAGGGTTTCCAGGCTTTCTTCGCTGCCATCGTAATCGTAATGCAGCAGGTGGGTGAGTTCCTTCAGCGCACGCGGATGCTCGCGGGCATATTGCCGGAAGCGCGTCAGCGCCTCGTCATGGGGCAGCCGCGCCGCGCGGGCGCGATAACGCCGCCTGCCCACCCTAATGACCACCTCGGGCGTGTGCATCACATTGCGGAACCAGTCGGAACGCTCGCCAAAGCCGGAACCGACCACATAGGCCAGCGGGTCGGTTTCTTTCAGCATGACTTCCAGCACAGCCTGCCGCACCTTGCCGCTCTTGCGCCCAATGTGGTTGAGGAGCAAAAACCGCTCACCCAGCAGAAAGCCCAGCCCCAGGCGATACAGCCAAATCGGCAGCCTCCAGGGAATGGCCTTCAGGCCACGCGGCGGTGCAGGGGGTTGCGGTTGTGTGCCCATCATCATCTCCTTGAGGAACGCGCACCGGCTATGCTTGTTATATGGGGAGCACTCAAATGTTGTAGAAAAGGAGTCCTCTGGTATAACAGAGATAAACGCATCATCTATCTCTCACCAAAGGACTCCCAAATGAAGTCTACCACAGAACGCATCACCCAAATCAAAGACCTCATCGTTGCTGAACTTC